>NZ_JBARYR010000232.1:0-30805 GCF_049648075.1 Rubrivirga sp.
GGCGGCGCCGCGGTGGGTCACGTCGGCCAGCATGGGGCCGGAGACCAGACGCGGCTGGGCCTCGAGGGGCGCGGCGAGGAGAACAAGAGCGAGAACAAGGAAGCGCATCGGTAGGGGAGAGGTGCGACGGAGATCGCGTCGGAGTCGGGCACAAAGAAAACGCCGCACCCGGGGGCGCGGCGTTACGAAGCGGAAACGAGCGCGCCGACCTCGAGGTCGGCACCCACGAGCTACTCGTCGTCGTCCTCGTCGTCCTCGAAGACGGGGACCGGGCGGACGTCCCACAGGAGCATCTGCTCCAAGTCGGCGGAGTCCTCCTCGCCGTCCTCATCGGAGAACAGGTAGTCGCCGAGCTTGTCGCGCTGGCCGGACGGGACGCGCTTCCACGCTTGGCCCTCCTCGTCCTCGAACTCAGATGGGAACGGGCTCACGACGCGGTAGCCGGGGTGATACGAGCGGTATTTCTTGGCCGCCTCGTACAGAGCTGCGCGCCGCGCGCCGGGCCGCGTGGCGCTGTAGCCGAGCACCTTGAACGGGGCGATCTCGATGATCGCGATCACGTCGTCGCCCTCGTCCTCGGGGTCGGAGTACTCGGGACGGACCACCTTGAACTCGTCGGGGTGGGGATACGCGCTGCGGTCGTCGAACATGGGATCTCGGTCGTGGGACCCGGAAGGTACCGCGCGCCGCGCCTGGGGCTCCCCGGCAGGGTGTCCGTGGAGTCGCTTTCCCGCCCGATTCACCGCCCCCGCCGCTTGCTCCCAAACCGCCCTCCGCGGTAGACTCGACTCTCCACCGCCCCCTGACCGATGGACGACCTCTACGACGACGACCCCGAGTTCGACGACGACCTGGACGACAGCGACCTCGAGGACGACGACCTCGACCTCGATGACCTGGACGACGATGGGGATCTCGACCTCGAGGACGACGACGAGTCGTTCGACATCGACACCTCATTCGACGACGACGACTTCTGATGGCGGCGGTCGACCTCGAGGCCGGAAAGGGGTTTCGCAGAGCGCTTGTGAGCCAATCCGTCTGCATAACGGACGCATCGAGACTGGCGGTTTGGTCAGCCGCTATTGGTGAGTGTGGTCCAATTGGAGAACGATCCGTGGTGTGGGGCCGTCCTCGAGGGCGAGAGAGGTCTGAGCATCGGCCTGCATAACGGAGGCGCCTCGAGGGCGTGGCGCGAGGTCTTGGTCTTTCTAGGGCACGGGATCGTGCTCTGCGCGCTCTCATCCACGATGTGGATAACCCGTGGATGGAACCCTCTTGCAGGAGAAGTCCTCGCTCCGGTTACTTGGTGCTCGTCCGACGGCCGTCCCCCCACGATCCCGCGCCGACCTCGAGGCCGCCACATCCCGTGGCCCGCCCTCGACAATCGACCTCGATCAGACCGTCCTTCCGGCGCTTCCGGCCGTTCTCACGCAGCGTGAGGGCGAGGCCCCGGGGCGCCGTTTTCGTCCCCCCACTATTTATCACCCATGGGAAAGAAGAAAGCCCCCGCCATGTCCGGCGGGCTCACGATCGACCGCGTCTTTTCGGCCGAGGGGCAGCACCCGTTCGACAGCGTCTCCTGGACCTCGCGCGACGCCGCCATCAAGAGCTTCAGCGGTGAAGCCATCTTCGAGCAGAACGACGTCGAGTTTCCCGAGGCGTTCAGCCCGTTGGCCGTCAACGTCGTCGCCTCGAAGTATTTCTACGGCGACATCGAGACCGGCAACGGCTCGCCGGCCGAAGGGAAGCGCGAGCACAGCCTCAAGCAACTCGTCCACCGTGTCACGCGGACCATCACGGACTGGGGCAAGGAGCAGGGCTACTTCGCGTCCGAGGCCGACGCCGAGACCTACTACGACGAGCTGACCTGGCTGTGCACCAACCAGTACGGCGCGTTCAACAGCCCGGTCTGGTTCAACGTCGGGCTCGGCGCGCAGTACGGCGTCCGAGACTCGGGCGGCAAGACGATCTCGGGGTGGGACTTCGAGAAGGAAGAGGTCGTCGACGTCGATCCCTACGAGCGACCGCAGGCGAGCGCGTGCTTCATCATCTCCGTCGAGGACTCCGTCGACGACATCTGGCAGCTGATGGGCGAGAGCGCCCGGCTGTTCAAGTTTGGATCGGGCGTCGGGGCGGACTGGTCGAAGCTTCGCTCGTCGCATGAGAAGCTGTCGGGAGGCGGCATCCCGTCCGGCCCCGTCTCCTTCATGAAGGTGCAGGACGCGACGGGCGGGACCATCAAGTCCGGCGGCAAGACGCGCCGGGCGGCCATCATGCAGACGCTCAAGGTCTGGCACCCGGACATCCTGGAGTTCGTCGAGGCCAAGCAGACCGAGGAGCGCAAGGCGTGGGCGCTGATCGAGGAGGGCTACGACGGCTCGTTCAACGGCGACGCCTACGGCTCGGTCGCCTTCCAGAACGTGAACCAGTCGGTCCGCCTGGACGACGCCTTTATGCAGGCGGCGCGCGACAACACGTCCTACGACCTGACGGCGGTGACGTCGGGCGAGGCCGTCAAGACGGTCGAGGCGAGCGAGATCCTGCACAAGATCTCGGAGGGCACGCACATCTGCGGAGACCCCGGCGCGCAGTACGAGGACACGATCCAGCGCTGGCACACCTGCAAGAACACCGGCCCGATCAACTCGAGCAACCCGTGCTCCGAGTACATGTTCGTCGACGACAGCGCCTGCAACCTGGCGTCGCTGAACCTGATGAAGTTCAAGACGGAGGACGGCCTGTTCGACGTCGAGCGCTACCGCGCCGCGGCCCGTCTCTACCTGACGGCCCAGGAGATCCTGGTCGACAACGCCGGCTACCCGTCGGCGCGCATCGCGGCGAACAGCCACAAGTTCCGCCCGCTCGGGCTCGGGTTCGCCAACCTGGGCGCCCTCCTGATGTCGATGGGCCTGCCCTACGACTCCGACGAGGGACGCGCGGTCGCCGGTGCCTTGATGGCCATCGAGCACTGCGAGGGCTACGCCCGTAGCGCCGAGATGGCCTCGAACCCGAAGATCGGGACGTTCGACGGCTACGCCGAGAACGAGGAGCCCTTCCTCGAGGTCATGCGGATGCACCGCGACGCGGTCGCCGAGATCGACGCGTCCTGTCCGCAGTACCTGCGCGACGCGGCCCAAGAGTCGGCCGACCGGATGGTGGCGCTCGGTGAGGAGCACGGCTACCGGAACGCCCAGGCGACGGTGCTCGCGCCGACCGGCACCATCGGCTTCATGATGGACTGCGACACGACGGGCATCGAGCCCGACCTGGCGCTCGTCAAGTACAAGCTGCTGGCCGGCAAGGGCGACGGCCTGATGAAGATCGTCAACCAGACGGTCCCGGAGGCTCTCTCGCGGCTCGGCTACTCCGACGCGGAGGCCAAGGTCATCCTGGACTTCATCGAGAAGAACGACACCATCGAGGGCGCGCCCGGCCTCAAGGACGAGCATCTGCCCGTCTTCGACTGCGCGTTCAAGCCGCACAACGGCGAGCGCTACATCTCGCACATGGGCCACATCCGAATGATGGCGGCGTGCCAGCCGTTCATCTCGGGTGCGATCTCGAAGACGGTCAACCTGCCCGAGAGCGCGACCATCGAGGACATCTCCGACGCCTACATGAAGTCGTGGGAGCTGGGCCTGAAGGCGGTCGCGGTCTACCGCGAGAACTCGAAGCGGAGCCAGCCACTCTCGACCAAGTCTCAGGGCGACACGGACGACAAGGCCATCGAGGTCGGAGACGTCGACCTCGAGGTGTCCGGCGACGGCGCGTCCTCGGGGGCGCCGGAGATCCGCGAGATCGAGAAGGTGGTCGAGAAGATCGTGTACCGCCCGCACCGCGAGCGGCTACCGGACGAGCGTCCGTCGGTGACGCACAAGTTCTCGGTCGCTGGTCACGAAGGCTACCTACACGTGGGGCTCTACCCCGAGGGCCACGCGAACGCGGGCCGGCCGGGCGAGATCTTTATCACGATGGCCAAGCAGGGCTCGACGATCGCGGGGCTGATGGACAGCTTCGCGACGGCGATCTCGCTGGCGTTCCAGTACGGCGTCCCGCTCGAGGACCTGGTGTCGAAGTTCGGCCACGTTCGGTTCGAGCCGGCCGGGTTCACGAACAACCCCCAGATTCCGATCGCGAAGTCGATCACGGATTACATCTTCCGCTACCTATCGCTCAAGTTCTTGGGCGGCGGCGATGGCGCGACGGCGGACCTTGCTGAGGAGGAGGTGTCCGTAAACCCTAGCGAGGCCGCGGCCGCTGAGGCAGATCGCCTCGGTCCCGCGGCCGACCAAACGCAGGCGGACCTGTTCGCGACGGCCCAGGCGGTCGTGGACGCCGGCCAGCCTCACATGGGCGGCTCCGTCGAGGCCGTACTCGAGGCCGACGCGAGCGGTCAACTCGGCGCGTTCCAGAACCAGGACGACGCGCCGGCCTGCCCCAACTGCGGCGGCATCACAGTGCGGGCCGGGTCGTGTTACAGCTGCCCCAATTGCGGCTCCTCCACGGGCTGCGGCTGACGCAGCCTCGAGGTCGATTCTCTCGAGGCTCGTCCTCGAGGACGAATGGCGCCCCCGGCTGCGAACGTGGCCGGGGGCGTCGTATTGATCAGAGGGGAGTTATCCACAGCCTTATCCACGCTGTAGCCACGCGGCGTGCTTTATCGACTCCCAATAGCGATACTAAAAAAGCGCCCCGTCAGCTGTAACTGACGGGGCGGAACTCGAAGCGTCGCCTAAGTGACGTCCACTGCCGAGGGGGATCCGATGGTAGTGAGAAACGGGCAGGTGGCGCAACATGTGACACTAATCGACAAGCCGACCTCACCCACTCCATGTCGAAAGCAAGTAAGCGGCTCGCGCGTCTTCTAGGCGGAGCGTCAGATTCTCAGTTCTCCTTTGAAGAGTTGAGGAGCACCCTTCTCCAGCTTGGTTTCGAGGAGCGGACACCGAAAGGAAGCCATCACACGTTTGCTCACCCGCGAGTCCGAGATATCTTGACCATTCCGAAGCGGAAGCCGATAAAGCCGGTCTACGTTCGCAAGGCTCGCACGATCATCACAGAGAATCGGCTCACAGACGATGGAAGCTCCTGACCTCCGCTACGAGATCGTCGTTTACTGGAGCGATGAGGATGAGGCATACATCGCGGAAGTCCCAGAGCTTCCTGGATGTGTCTCGGATGGCGACACGTATACGGAGGCCACCGAGAATGCAGAGGACGCGATGCGCGCGTGGATCGAGACCGCAGTCGAACTCGGTCGCGAGATCCCCGAGCCCAAAGGGCGTCGCCTCCAGTTCGCTTGATCTGACCTCGAGGTCGGAAGAGATAGGATCGCCCTCGAGGACGCGTAGGTTCGGCGCCCGGCCTCGAGGCTGACTTCCGCTATGCCCGACCTCGACGACACGCGCGACCTCGCGCTCCGACTGATGGACGGCCTCGGCCTCGAGGTCGCAGGCGCGTCGCTCCGGGAGCGGGGGTGGACGTTCGGGTTCGACCGTGCTCGTAAACGCCTGGGCGCGTGCCATCCTAACGCCAAGCGGATCACGCTCTCAGCACACCTGACAGCGGTCCTGCCCGCAGAGGACGTCGAGGACACAGTCCGGCACGAGATTGCGCACGCCCTCGACCACGAGCTCTACCCGACACCTCGGCAGCGTCGAGGACGGACAGCGCACGACGCGACGTGGAAGGCGCTCGCGGCGCGGTGTGGCGCCACGCCGACGCGATGCTTTTCGAGACCGCTTCCCGACGACCCTGGCGCCCCGTACCAAGCGTCGTGCCCGTCGTGTGAGGCCGCGCACCCACTCTACCGCGAGCCAATCCGAGCCCGACTCTGCCGAGCGTGCTCGTCGTCCTCGAGGCCGGTGTACCTCCGCATCGTTCACCGCGAGACCGAGCGGGTGATCTGGCCCGGAGGATTGGAGCGCGGGGCGTACGGCGGTACATCGGGCGTGACCGCGACGTGCGGCGGCTGCGGCGAGACCGTGCAGCGCGCACGTCGTTCTCGACGGCCCGTGGCGTGCGCCGCGTGCTGCTCCCGCCACGCCGGAGGCCGCTACGACGACCGCTTTCGGCTCCGCTTCGCCTGAGCCCAGACAGGGCGCTCCCCATCGTCCCCATGACCGGAACGCTCGGCCGCGACGGTCCATCCAACCGGGACACCCCCTCGAGGACGATGGCGACGATCTGGTGGATCAAGCAGGACTTCCGGCTCGCCGACAACCCGGCCCTCGTTGCCGCCCTCGAGGCCGCCGAGAGCGTCGTCCCGGTCTTCTTGTTCGAGCCGGCCGTCCTCGAGGCGCCCGAGACGAGCGGGTTCCACGTCGCGGCGTGGTGCGAAGCCCTCGCGGACCTTCGGGAACGACTCGGAGGCAACGTGCTCGCGGTGCACGGCGGCGCTGTCGAGACGTTTGACAAGATCCGCGACGCGGTCGGTCTCAAGGCCGTGTACTCGCACGAAGAGATCGGCGCGAGCGTGACGTACGAGCGCGACAAGGCCGTCGCGGCGTGGTGCGACGCGAACGGTGTCGCGTGGCACGAGCATCGGCAGACGGGCGTCTTTCGAGGCAAGCTCGACCGCGACAAGCGGGCCAAGCGGTGGAAGGAGTTCATGGCGGGCGGACCGTTGCCGCCGCCATCACCACGGGACCTCGCGCGGCTCCGGGTCCCGGAGGCGTTGCGCAGCCTCAGCTTCGAGGTCGGCGTCCTCGAGGTCGACGCGTTTGGGCACGGGCTGAGTCCGGCGCAGCGCGCCAACCGGCAGGCGGTCAGCGAGACGGCGGCGCAGGAGACGTTGCAGAGCTTCCTGTTCGACCGCGGCGAGTGCTACTCGGGCGGCATCTCGTCGCCCAATCTGGCGTTCGTGTGCGGCTCGAGGCTGTCGGTCCACTTTGCGTGGGGGACGACGACCGGCCGCGCGGTCTACGCCGCCACCGAAGAGCGACAGCGTGAGCTCCGAGCGGACCCCTCCGACGACGCCAAGCAGTGGGCCAAGTCGATGAAGTCGTTCAAGAGCCGGCTGCACTGGCGCGACCACTTTGTCCAGCGGCTCGAGACCGAGCCGCAGATGGAGTTTGAGGCCCTCAACCCGGCTTACGACGCGCTCCCGACGCCCGGCGACGACCACTTCGACGCCTGGTTCGAAGGCCGCACCGGCTGGCCCCTCGTTGACGCGTGTATGCGGTGCGCGCATGAGACCGGCTTCCTCAACTTTCGGATGCGCGCGCTCGTCACGTCCGCCGCCGTCCACACGCTGCGGATCGATTGGCGCCGACTGATCCACCCGGTCTCCCGGCTCTGGGCCGACTACGTGCCGGGCATCCACATCGCCCAGACCCAGATGCAGGCGGGCGTGGTCGGCATCAACCAACTCCGCGTCTACTCGCCCGACAAACAGCTCTCGGACCACGACCCCGAAGCGACGTTCGTCAAGCGCTGGCTTCCCGACCTCGAGGACGTTCCGCCCGAGGTGATCCTGAAACACCACGTCCGCCCGATCCCTGGCTACCCGGAGCCGCTGGTCGACCGGATCGCGTGGGGGAAAGCGTTCAAAGCGGACTTCTACGCGATCAAGCAGCTCCCCGAAACGAAGGCGCTCGCCGACGCCGTATACCAGCGCCACGGTTCGCGACGGCCTCGGCACGCACGGACGTGGAAGAACAACGGCCCGCCGAAAAAGCGAGCTCCGAAGAAGCCGGCTCCGCCCAAGGCCATCGGAGACCTGTTCGATGGGGCGTGATCTCGAGGACGCCCCTCCGACCTCGAGGCCGCTCCGCCCTGCGCGTAGGTTTCCCCACCCAGCCCCGACCTCGATGCGTCTCGTTCCTCTTCTCGCCGCCCTTCTCGCCGCTCCCGCGTTCGCACAGCCGGGGATCGAGATGAACCGCCCGAACGACATGGCGTGGCCGGACTCTCTGATGGATGGGATGCGCCCACCTGCCGAGGTCGCCGCGCTCTACGAGATCGCCGCCGCCGTCGACACGGACCGCGTCGAGGCCGACGTCCGAACCTTGGCGGGCTTCGGCACGCGGCACACGCTGAGCGACACGGTCTCGGAGACCCGCGGGATCGGCGCCGCTCGGCGCTGGATCAAGGCCGAGTTCCAACGGATCTCCGACGCCTGCGGCGGCTGCCTCGAGGTCGTGGAGCAGCGGCGGACCATCTCGGGCGAGCGCCGGATTCCCGATCCCGTCGAGGTCGTCAACATCCTGGCCATCCAGCGCGGCACGAGCGACCCGGACCGCTACGTCGTGATGTCGGGCGACATCGACAGCCGCGCGACCGACGCCCTCGATGGCGTGAGCGACGCGCCGGGCGCCAACGACAACGCGACCGGGATGGCCGGCGCCATCGAGGCCGCGCGCGTCCTAAGCCAGTACCAGTTTCCGGGCACCATCGTCTACGCCGGGCTGAGCGGCGAGGAGCAGGGCCTGTTCGGCGGCCAGATCATGGCCGAGATCGCCCGCGACGAAGGCTGGGACATCGTCGGCGTGGTCAACAACGACATGATCGGGAATAGCTGCGGCATCGACGGCGTCTGCGACAACACCTCGGCGAGAGTCTTCTCGGAGGGCACGCGGCCGACCGAGTCGGAGCGCGAGGCGCGTGTCCGGCGGTTCACGGGCGGCGAGGTCGACTCGCCCTCGAGGAACCTGGCCCGCTACGTGGACCGGATGGCCGACGAGTACATCCGCAACCTCGACATCATGATGATCTACCGTCTCGACCGGTTCGGGCGCGGTGGCCATCAGACGCCGTTTACGAATGTTGGCTACCCCGGCGTGCGGATCATGGAGACGCACGAGCACTACGACCGCCAGCACCAGGACCTGCGGACGGAGACCTACCCGGACGGCTCGCCGCGCCACTACGGCGACACCGTCGAGTACGTCGACTTCGACTACACGGCCAAGCTGACGGCGCTCAACGCGGTCGTGCTGGCCGGCATCGCGGGCGCCCCGCCGCCGCCGACGAACGTCGTCATCGAGGGCGCCGTCCAGCCGTCGACGACGCTCTACTGGGACGGCCCCAACGCGACGAACCCCCAGCACGCCGGGTACCGCGTCTGGTGGCGCCTCACGACGAGCCCGCAGTGGGAGCACTCGGTGTTCGTGCCGGCCTCGAGGGCGGCGCGGCAGAGCTACACGCTGGAGAACATCGTGATCGACAACTACTACTTCGGCGTCTCCGCGGTCTCGGCGGACGGGAGCGAAAGCCCCGTCGTGTTCCCCGGCGTGATCGGGGCCTTCGACTACGCGCCGGAGTAGTCGGGATCGCCGGGGAATCCGACGGGTACACGTTCGGCTCATGCTTACTCCGTTCATGCACCGTCTCCTCCTCGTCGCTGCCTTCCTGCTCGCCTCGGCCTGCTCCGACGGGGAGGTCGCGGACCGGCCGTCGAACCCGACCGAAGGGGAGGTCGACATCGTCTCGAACGAGGACACGACCGCGATCGGCGTCTCCGACCTCGAGGTCGACGTCGACACGACGGGGCCGGCTCGCATCGAGGTCGCGGGCATGTCGGTCCCGACGCGCGCCCTCGCGACGGACATGGAGAGCGGCGACCGCGCTTGCTACGTCATGCTCCGCGAGGACGGCGGGGCCGCGACGACCGTCATGGCCGACTACTCGGTGTGCGACTCGGACGTCATCATCGGCCGCCGCGTCCAACTCGATTACGAGCCCGGCAATGTGATCGCGGAGTCGTGCGAGGGCGACCCGGACTGTCTCGACACGGAGACCGTCGCCATCGCCGTCACGGCCGTCCCGATCGATAGCGAGTGAGAGCCGTCGTCACGGGCTCGAGCGGGTTCCTCGGCAGCGAGATCGCAAACGCGCTCCACGCCCGCGGTGCCGACGTCGTAGGGCTCGACCTGGCTGCGCCGACCTCACGGTTCGAGGACGGACGCGGACCGTACGAGACGCAGCGTGCCGATCTGTCGTGCCGGGGCGAGTGGGTCCACGTCCTCGAGGGCGCGGATCTTGTCGTCCACGCGGCCGCGAGGGTGGGGGAAGCGGGGACCAAACGGCAGTTCCTGGCGCAGAACGCGGACGCGACACGGCTCGTCCTCGAGGCTGCCGCCGATGCAGGCCGGCTCGTCCACCTCTCGTCCATCGTGGTCCACGGGACGTCGTTTCCGGATCCGTGTCCCGAGGACCACCCCGTCCAGCCAACCGGGAATCCGTACACCGACACCAAGATCACGGCCGAGCACTCCGTCCTCGAGGCCGCCGCCGCGGGCAGGGCCCGCGCGTCCGTCGTCCGGCTAGGCGACGTCTACGGGCCAGGCAGCCGGCAGTGGACGGTGCGGGCGGTCGAGATGCTGAAGGCCGGCACGTTCGCGCTCGTCGACGGCGACCGCGGCGTGCTGTCGCCGGTCTTCGTCCAAGACGTGGTCGCGAGCGTCCTCGAGGTCGCGGACCACCCGGACGCGCTCGGGGAGACGTTTCACGTAACGGGCGGTGTCGGTGTATCTCCTCGGGAGTTCTTTGGGTTTTACGCCCGGATGCTGGACGTGCGGCTGCGGTCAGTTCCGCCCCTCGTCGCTCGCCTAGCGGCACCGATCATCGCGGGCGTCAGTCATGGCGTCGGGCGGACGCCGCCGCTCTCTGGGCGCACGCTCGAGTACGTCACGCACCCGGGCACGTACTCGATCGAAAAGGTCGGCCGTGTCATCGGGTGGCAGCCGGCGGTCGGCCTCGAGGACGGGATGGCGCAGACGGAGGCGTGGCTGCGCGAAACGGGTCGGATCTGAGTCGTTGGCTGGGCCGACCTGGCGGTTCTCGAGGGCGAGCAACGTCGGCGCTCGCTCCGTGTCTATCGGTCACACCCCGACCGCAGCCATGTCGCTGATCCGCCGCACGCGCACGCCTCCCGCCCCGGCCTCGCCCATCGCCTTTGGCATCGTCCTGTTCGGACTCCTAGCGATGATGGCCTTCGCCGGCGGCATGTTCTGATCCGACCTCGAAGGCGAGCCTATTCGACTGGGAAGTCGAAGTGGGTGCGCGGGTGGGGCTCGTTGCGCAACGTGAAGTGCCACCACTCCTTGGAGTAGTTGTTGAACCCACGCCGGCTCATGGCCGCTCGCAGTCGTTGGCGATTGCGACGGGCTTGCGCCGAGACCTCCGTGCTGTTCGTGGCAGAGGCCGTGCTCAAGCAGTCGTAGGCCGTCCCCATGTCGAGGTCGCCCTCGTGGAGGCGCCCGCCCCCTGCGATGTCCGGCCCGGTCGGCCCGGTGCGGGGGCGGTCGCAGCGGGGGAGGTTGCCGTCCGGGGTGGGGAAGTCCGTGCGCACGGCGTCCTGGACCGGCAAGGGCACCAACGTCAGGTCGACCGTCGCGCCCCGGCTGTGCCCACTCCGCGTGGCGATATAACCGCGCGAGAAGAGCTCCCCCTTCGGCTCCTCCGGGTAGAACGCGTCCTTCATCTCCAGGGCGCTCGGCGTGTTGGCCCACGTCACGAAATGCCGGACCGCCGACTGTGGCCGGTAGCAGTCGTACACCTTGAGGCCGAGCCCCTCGCCCTCGAGATCGCGAGCGACATCTCCGAGGGCCTCGGCGGCGCGGCGGACCAGGATGCACTCGGGCGCGAGGTAGCTGGTGATCGGCTCCCCGACAAAGTTGTACGACGTTGTGTAGCGGATCTCTTGGGCGATCTCGGGCGCCGTCTCGCTCAGCCGGACGAAGTCCTCGGGCAGCGCCGGGCGCTCCGTCGTGTCGGCGGGGGCGACGGTCTCGACCTCGAGGACGGTATCTGCAGCGACGGGCGCTTCGACCTCGAGGACGGCCGGCTCGGCCGAGGCTTGCTGCTGGTGGCACCCGGACGGCGCGGCCAGCGCGACGCCGACGATGCCGGCCAGGAGCCAGGGGAAAACGGGGGAGCGAGACATCAGAAGCCGGCAATGGGATCTCAAAGTAGAGAACGCCATCGCCGGCTCCTTGGTCTCATCCGCGTCCTCGAGGCCGAGCCGACCTCGAGGACGGGCGCTAGCCGAGCGTCAGGACGACGCGCGTGGCGCCCTCGACCTCGACGCGCTCCATGAGCGCGGTGCCGTCCTCGTACATCGGCTGCATGACGTAGCAGCCGTCGGCGAGGTCGAGCGAGAACTCGTCGCCGGGCATCATGAAGTCGTCCTCGAGGTAGTTGTAGGCCCACTGGTCCATCTCGCTCCAGTCGTTGCCCTCGCTCTCGCCGCACCCGGCGAGGTGCAGAAAGATGACGGCCATGCCGGTCGCGTTGACGACGGTGACCTCGCTTCGTTGAGCGGTGGGGGAGATCCAGCCGGCGGTGAGCAAGACGGCGGCGAGGGCGGCAATGCGTGTCATGTGTCGCGTGCGTTGTGGAGCCCGAGGCTACCGAGGGGCGCCCTCGAGGGCGTAGAACCCGAGATCCACTCTTCAGGAGCCGCCCCGCGAGTGCCGATACCCCGTCGGTACCTTCGGACTCACACCGGTGCTCTATGTCGTCCCCGCTCGTCACGATCGCCGCTGTCGTTGTCCTTGGGATCGGGGCGCAGTGGCTGGCCTGGCGGACCAAGTTCCCCTCGATCCTGCTCCTGCTCGGGTTCGGGTTTCTCGCGGGGCCGGTCACGGGGTTTTTGCCCCAAGAGGCTCTGCAAGGCGAGTGGCTGTTCCCGTTCGTCTCGCTCGCCGTCGGAATCATCCTGTTCGAGGGCGGCCTGACGCTGCGGTTCGACGAGTTCCGGGAGGTCGGGAAGGCTGTCGTGAACCTGATCACGATCGGCGTGGTCGTGACGGGCGTCTTGGGCGCGATCGGCGCGCACTACATCGCGGGGTTCTCGTGGGAGGTCGCCGTGGTACTGGGCGCGCTCCTGACCGTGACCGGTCCGACGGTCGTTCTCCCCCTCTTGCGCCACGTCCGGCCCGCGGGCCGCGTCGGGACGATCGCGAAGTGGGAGGGGATCACCATCGACCCGATCGGCGCCATCTTGGCGGTTCTCGTCTTGGAGACGGTGATCCTGCTCCACGAGCCATCCCAAGCGGCTGGAGACCACGGCTCGCCGTGGAGCGCACTGGCGCAGGGGATTGCGTTCGAGATCGTGGTCGGCGTCGGCGTCGCGGTTTTGGCGGCTGTGCTCCTGGTCTTTCTTCTACACCGGCGGTTGGTGCCAGACTGGCTCCAGAACCCGGTCGCGCTGATGGTGGTGATCGCGGCGTTCGCGATCTCGAACACGTTGCAAGAGGAGGCCGGGTTGTTGGAAGCCACGCTCTTGGGCATCATTATGGCGAATCAGAAGTACGTCTCGGTGCGCCGGATCGTCGAGTTCAAGGAGGACCTGCGCGTGCTGCTGATCTCGCTCTTGTTCATCGTCCTGTCGGCGCGGCTCGACCCGAGCGCGTTCGAGATCATGTGGGCGCCGGGACCGCTCCTGTTCTTGGCGTTGCTGATGCTGGTCATCCGGCCGCTGTCCGTCGTGATCTCGTCGTGGGGGACGGGTCTCAACTGGCGCGAGCAGGCGTTCCTGTCGTGGCTCGCGCCGAGGGGGATCGTGGCGGCGGCCGTCGCGAGCCTGTTCTCGTTTCGTCTAACTGAGTTCTTCCCCGCGGAGGCTGAGCGGATCGTCCCGGTCGTGTTTCTCGTGATCGTCGGGACGGTCGCGGTGTACGGGCTCACGATTTCGCCCCTCGCGCGCTGGCTCGGACTCGCGCAGCCCGATCCGCAAGGCGTGCTGTTCGTCGGCGCCCAGCCGTGGGTCCAACGTGTCGCTCGGGCGCTCCAGTCGCTCGGCATCCGCGTTTTGCTGATCGACGCGAACGACCGCAACGTCCGCCTCGCGAAGCGAGCCGACCTGCCCGCCCAGCGCGCCAACATCCTGGCCGAGGGCGTGATCGACGACCTCGACCTGAGCGGGATCGGGCGGTTGCTCGCCGTCACGCCCAACGACGAGGTCAACGCGCTCGCAGCGCTCCACTTCGGTGAGGTGTTCGAGTCCGACGAGGTCTACCAACTCCCGATGCGGGCCGACGGGCCGACGAGCGCAGCGACGGAGATCCCGCGCCACCTCCGGGGCCGGCCGCTGTTCGCCACCGACGCGACGTACTCGTCGCTCGACGAGCGGTTCGACGCCGGCGCCACGATCCACGTCATTCGGATCGACGAGTCGAGGTCGTTCAAGGATCTTCGAGAGGAGACCGAGGAGGGCACGCTGACGCCGCTCTTCCACGTCCGCGACGCCAAGGTCCGCGTCTACGCCGAGGACGCCGATGTCCAGCCCATCCCCGGTGACGCCGTCATCGTCCTGACGGACGGGCCGCTCCGAGATCGCTGGACGAGCGCCCGCCCAGCGGCAGCGAGTCCGCCCGAGTCCGTCCTCGAGGGCGACGGCTTGCCTGCACCGGTGGTCGCATCCGAACGCTGACCCGTCCTCGAGGTCGGCTCGGGGATTCGGTCGCCCTCGAGGACGACTTTCCAAGTTGGCGCATCGGAGTTGGTAGACCTCTCCACCGGGCGCGGCCATCGCTTCGCTCAGCGGACGCTCCGGCTGTCCCTCCGTTCGAGAGGGACACTCGGAGCTTGCCACGGCGGGGCTCTCGTCCATCTCGAACCCCGCGAGATCGAGCGGCAGTCCGTTCCGCCATCGAGGTCGGCGTCCTAGCCTCGAGGGCACCGCGCGCTGCGACGAGCGTCTGAACCGCCTCCCGCCGAGCTCCCATGCGCATCGCTCTCTGCCAGATCAACACCACCGTCGGCGACCTGGCCGGCAACGTCGAGCGCGTCCTCGAGGACGCGCGCCGCGCCGCCGCCGCCGGGGCCGACCTCGCCGTCTTCCCCGAACTCTGTGTCACCGGCTACCCGCCGCAGGACCTGCTCGACCGGCCCTCGTTCCTGGACGACACCGACGAGGCCGTTCGGTACCTCGCCCGTCACGCCCCCGAGGGCCTCTCGCTCCTCGTCGGGGCGCCCGTCCGTAACGACTCGCCCGTCGGCAAGAGGCTTTACAACCAGGCGCTCCTCCTCGAGGGCGGCGAGGTCCGCGACGCGATCTCGAAGACGCTCCTACCCACGTACGACGTCTTCGACGAGTACCGCTACTTCGAGCCGTGTCCTGACCGGCGCGTCCTCGAGGTCGGCGGCTTGCGCTTGGGACTCCACATCTGCGAGGACATGTGGAACAACGAAGAACAGGTGCCTTACCATCTCTACTCCGCCAATCCCATCGACGAGCTCGCGGCGATCGGGATCGACCTGTTCGTCAACATCTCGGCCAGCCCATACGCCGTCGGGAAGCCGATCGAGCGTCGCGAGCTGATCCGGGAGAGCTGTCGCGAACACGGCGTGCCATTCGTCTACGTCAACGCCGTCGGCGCCAACACGGAGTTGGTGTTCGACGGCGGGAGCCAGGTCCAGTCGGCCGAGGGCGGGGTCTTGTGGCACAGCGACCTCTTCCGGGAGGACTTCTTCGTCTGGGACACCGAAGCGCCCGGCACGCCCATCGAGGTCGCCCCCGAGGGGGATCCCGCGACGGCGACCGCCGAGATCCACGACGCGCTCGTGCTCGGTGTTCGGGACTACGTCGAGAAGACCGGCGACGGCGTGTTCGACAAAGCACTCATCGGACTGAGCGGGGGGATCGACTCGGCCGTGACCTGTGCCATTGCCGTCGCAGCGCTCGGGGCGGACCGCGTCGTCGGCGTCACGATGCCGTCCGAGTACTCGTCATCGGGGTCCGTCGACGACAGCCGCACGCTCGCAGAAAACCTGGGCATCGAGTTCCACGAGGTCCCGATCGCGACCGCCGTCGGCTCGTTCGAGGAAATGCTCGCACCGATGTTCGAGGGCACAGAGGACGGCGTGGCCGAGGAGAACATCCAGGCCCGGTCGCGCGGCGTGACGCTGATGGCGATCTCGAACAAGTTCAGCCACTTGCTGCTCACGACCGGCAACAAGTCCGAGATGGCCGTCGGCTACGCGACGCTCTACGGCGACATGTCGGGCGGCCTGGCCGTCCTGTCCGACGTGCTCAAGATGGAGGTCTACCGCGTCGCCGAGTACATCAACCGGCTCGCCGGCCGCGACGTGATCCCGCGCGACACGATCACGAAGCCGCCGAGCGCCGAGCTCCGCCCCGGCCAGGTCGACTCGGACTCCTTACCACCGTACGACGTCCTCGATGCGATCCTGGCCCGCTACGTCGAGGAGCACCGCTCGCCGGCGGCGATCGCGGCCGAGACTGGGTTCGACCTCCAGGTCGTTGAGCGGATCGCCCAGATGGTGGACCGGAACGAGTACAAACGCCGGCAGGCCGCGCCAGGCCTCCGAATCAGCTCGAAGGCGTTCGGGAGCGGCCGCCGCGTCCCCATCGTCATGCAGAGAACGAGCGTCGACGGGACCGTCCTCGAGGCCGCACCCGCGGCGGCGACCGTCGACGTGTAGGGGCACAACCCCCGAGGTCTCGCGGAGGCGAGCTCCGTCCTCGAGGGCGCGCCTTCTACCAGGCTGCGCGGCGCTGCGTCGTCTCTGGCGCAGGCGGAGTCTCCTGAACGGTCTGCCGCCGGTCGGTCGACTGGCGCCGGCCGGGGCCCGCCCGACCGCTCGCTTCCCGGCGGTCCCTCCCCGAGCGGCGCTCGCCCGTCCGGTCGTCCTTCGAGGACGGAGCCGTTTCTCGCCTCGCGTCTCCCGGCGGTGAGCCGCCGCTCCCAGACCCCGGCCGGTCCTGCGTGACCCGTCCCCGAGGGTCTAGGAGGAGGTACTGGCCGTGGAGGCCCAGACTCTCCTGACGGTCCTCAGACGGAGTCCGGATCGGCTCCGAGACGGCGACGGGAGGCGAGGGGAGAGCGTGACCTCCCTCGAGGACGGCGCCCGTGAAGTAGTGCGCCAGGATGTGCCGGTAGTCGCGGCCGAGCCGTGCCTGACCCATCGCGCCGTACTGGCTCATCCCGACGCCGTGGCCGAACCCGCCGCCGCGCAACACGTATTGATCACCCTCCAGAGACAGGTCGAACTTGGTGCTCTTGACGGTCCGCCATCCTTTGGCGGCGTTGATCCGTCGGCGAAACTGGGCACCGGTAATCGCCGGACGAGAGGCGCCGAGCGCATGCATTCGCGTCACGCGGCCGGACCTCGACCGCTCTTCGATGACGATCCCGGTTGCCCCCGTTCCCACGACCGAGGACAAGGCGCTGAGAGCCTGGGGTCTCGGAATACTGGTCTCCCACGAATGGTGAGGCGACCCCTCGTCATACGGATCTGGGACTCCGCGCAAGTAGGGGACGGGCGTGCTGCTCCACGTGGACTCGTTGTCGGCCGTGTGTCCACCTGACGACGAGAAGTACGTGCCGTCTGCCAGTCGGCCGCTGTACGTCATGACCACGCCCTCCGTGCTCTCCGCGGCTAGGTGCGAGGTGGCTGTGATCGTCCCGACACCGCGAAAGACCTGGGACCCTTGGTGATCATCGAGGTCGTATGTGGGGTTGGATCCCAGCCGGCGAAGGGCGTACGTACGCGCGAGGACGGCCTGCGCCTTGGCCGCCTCAGGCACGTCGAACCCGAGCTCTGCCGCGACGACGCTCGCGACATAGGGGCGAAGGGGGCTCGCGTTGACGATGTCGAGCTTGGAGCCGACCGATCGTACCGCAAGTTCTCCAGCGTACTCACGGTCGATCCGACCGACACGAAGCCTGAGCCGCTGCCCGAGGACGCGGACCGTCTGGCCAGACATCGACTGGTTCCCAAAGCTGGCCGTCACCCTCGAGGACGATCGCGCGATGGTGACGCGCTCGCCAGATCGAAGCGCGCCGGCCTCCCGCTCGTCGACCTCGATTCGGACGATGTCGGAGACGGCCTCGACCTCGATCTCTTGGTAGGACTCGCTCCCCAGCAGTCGGACTCGGACTGTCGGGTCGGACTGAGCCGTGACGGGCAGCGCGGCCAGGAGTAAAGCTATCGAGCCGCAGCAAATGGATCGCATCGAGGGGAATAGAAGCGTGTCTCTGTAATCGATTATCCGGAGGCGTCGCTTATCTCACCTGAGAGGATGGAATGGAAGCGTTCCATGCGTGCGACCTAGGTCCCTCGAGGTCGTCGGGCGTAACGACCCCTGTCGCAATCGCTACCACAAAAAAGCGGCCTCGCTCCCGAAAGAGCGAGGCCGCCGGCGGAAGACCGGCTTCAGAGCCAGCCCCGAACGCCCGCCACTTAGTAGGGGTCGTAGGAGGGGTTCTCGAGCAAGAACTCGAACCGCTCGCAATCGACGGGGAGGGACTCGACGCGGCGGTTGCGCTCGCAACCCGGGCCGGGATCTTCCTTGTCGCAGGTCGGGACCGCGGTGCCACGGTTGCGGACCTGGAGGCGCGTCGAGTTGACGCCGCGGCTCAGGTAGTAGTCGTAGACGGCCTGCGCACGGCGACCCGCGAGACCCATCCCGAAGCTGTCCCCCTCTGCCGTGTCTGTGTAGCCGTCGATAAAGACGCAGCACGCGGAGTTGTCGAGGAGCAGTTCGACGTTCTCGTCGAGCAGAGCGCGAGCCCGGCGGTCGAGCGAGCCGGTCCCGTAGTCGAAGTAGACCGAGTTGAGCTCGACCAAATCACACACGAGCGGTGCGGGCGGCGGCGGCGGAGCGACCGGCGGCGGGACCACCACTGGCGGTAGGACGACCGGCGGCGGAATCGGAGCACGTCCGCCACCGCCGAATCCGAGGCGGAGACCACCCCCGATCAGTGCGGAGTTGAAGCGCGTGTCGAAGGACGAGTTGCCTCCATCCACCGGAGGCTCGGGGTTGGGCTCCTCGCCCAGCTTCTCACACTCGTGCGGATCGTAGTTCGGGCCATCTTCCTTGCAGTACCCGTTCGGGTCCGGGCCGAAGGCGGCAGCGAACCGTTCCGTCCCTACTTCCGTGATGCCGAAGCGGTAGCTCGCTTCGCCATACAGGGACACGTTGTCGCTGATGCCGTACTCGAGGCCGAGGCCGACGGGGATCGCGAGAGCCGTGGTCTCGACACCGGGTGACGCGTCGCCCGTCGCGAACAGGCCGGACAAACCGGTGAACACGTACGGCGCCAAGCCACGCCGCGGGTTGTTGAAGTAGTACAGCAGGTTGGCCTCGGCGAGGATCACCTCGCTCGTCAAGAACGGGTTGTCCGATGCGAAATCGAGGTCGGGTCGGTTGCTGTCCGCACCGATGTTGAGCAGGCCACCCTGCAGACGGCCATACAGGGGAGCCGATAGCGGGAACGTGACCTCAGCTGTGACGCCGAGGTTGGTCGCGACGATGTCGTCCTGGAAAGCGGCCTGGCCGACGAGAAGGTCCGGGCCGTCGTAGACCGAGGCTCCAACGCCCAGGCCGAGGCGCACGCCTGGCCACTCGTCGTTGTCCCGGGCATTGTCGTAGAACGGGTCGTCGAGCCCGTTGTAAACGGGCTGGGCCATCGCTGAAGCAGCGACGACCAGACCGAGAGCCAGCATAGATACAAGGCGAGTCATAAGTCCGAAGGCGGGGGTAGTGACCATCTGCTGAGCCGACATCGGTCTCAGGCGAGCGTTCGTAGGCCGGGTATCAAAAACCCCGCACCCCGCGTGTGTCCAGCATTCACTCCCAGAGACAGACCCGATCCGTTTCCCCCACGCGTGACTGTAGCCCCAGAGGGTCGGCATGTACGCCCTCGAGGTCGACGAACCGAAGGCCGCTTGGCGCCAGCCTGGCTGCACCGTTACGACTTGCCACAAAAAAAGGGGGCGACTCGCCGAAGCAAGTCGCCCCCAAGAGCGCAAGGCTCAGGGCCATCTAGGCCAGCTTAGAAGCCGGCGCAGGACGACGGGATCGAGTCGGCACGGCGTGCGCGGCTGTCACCTGGGCCTGGATCCTCCTTCGGGTTCGCGTCCGGATCGACACCGCGGCCAATGGCGCGGAGGCGGTCGGCGTCGATGCCCTGGGAGACGTAGTACTGCATCACTGCGTCGGCACGGCGCTGCGAGATCCGCATCGCATCGCCCGGCTCAGCGCCGTCGCTGTAGGCGTTGATCGTGACGCAGATGTCCGGGCAGCGGCGCAGGATCTCGATGTTCTCATCGAGGCGGCTCATGGCGTCAGCCGTGAGGGTCGCAGCTCCGTAGCCGAAGAACACCGGGTTGAGCTCCGTGATGTCAGCGCAGAACGAGTCTCCGACTGTCACCGGAATGGTGCAGACGTCGGTGCCGTACTGGTTGGTCGCGGTGATCGTGACCGTGTACGAGCCGGTGCTGCTGTACGCGTGGCGTGCCGGGAGCGTCGAGGCCATCGTGCCGTCGCCGAAGTCGACCATGATCTCGTCAGCCTCCGTCGCCGTGGCGTTGACCGTCACCTGCTCGCCGGCGTTGACCGTCGAGGGCGTTGCGCGGCAGCCAGCGAGTGTCGGCGGGATCGGCTCGTCCTCAACCGTGACGAGGCAGGACTCGGAGTCCTCTCCGCCCTGGTTCATCGCCATCGCGGTGACCGTGTAGGTCCCCGGTGCGGAGAACGCGTGCGAGGAGCTCATGCCGGCACCCGTCGTGCCGTCGCCCCACTGCCACGTCGTGGTGACGGGCTGGGTGGCGTCCGGGTTGGTCATCATCATGAACGACCCCGTCTGGCCCGTGAAGAGCTCGGCCGGGCACTCGAGGCCCTGGATCTCAACGGCCGTGTAGGGAGCGCGGAAGGCGAACTTGAGGCCGCCACCGAGCGTGGCGAGGACGTCAAAGTCAGCGTCATCCGCCTCAACTCCAAACGCACCCGGGTCGGCACCATCGAGGGCGACGTCCGGGAACGTGAACGTTGACTGTCCGGCGAGGAAGAGGCTGAACTGAGGTGTCAGTGCGATGTCGACACCGAGGCCGACGACGGGGCCGAACCCGAAGACGTCGTCCTCGACGCTCCCGTTGTCCCGCTCGTTCTCCGTGCCTTGGCCGGAGATGACGGCACCGCCGAGCTCGACGAACGGGCTGATCCGAGCCGCATCGAAGGGCATGTAGCGGAACAAGCCCTGAAGCTGGTAGGCCTCGCCACCCTGGACGTTGTTCGTCCCGTCGAACCGGAACCCATCGTTCAGGGCCGGAACGTCGTGGTACATGAAGCCAATGCCGAACGAGAGGTTCTCGTTGAACAGGTAGCCGATCTCGCCACCGACTCCGAAGCCGGGGTTGTCGAGGCCGTCACCCGGGTCAGGTGTCGCCTGGTCCGGGTCGTCGTCGGAGTTTCCGTCGAGGTCGCCGTAATAGCCCGTTGCACCGCCGCGGAGGAGGATGTAGATAGACTCGCTGGGGCGTACGACCTGGGCCTGGGCTGCGGTCGCCAGCAGGAGGACTGCGCACCAGAGGAAGATGGATGAGACTCGCGGCATCGCGAAGGTCTCTGTTCGAGGTTGGGGCATTGGAAAGGGGGTGGGTGTGTGGTCCTACGGCCGGAAGGGGCAAGGCCGCATAAGTGGTGGGCGTTCGGACCCGGATTCAAGTATCCGAACCGCGAGGCATAGTAGCAAGGAGCGGACGAAGCGCACCCTCGATATGACGAACAAGCGGTTTAGACTCGACACCTCTAGGCGTCTCTGAGTACGTCAGGACCTAGAGTGAAGGGGGAGGCGGGCAAAGAACGGTCCCTAAACCAGCGGCGACATGGGTCGGTTCCGCTGGGGGGACGCTGGGCGTTGTCTACTCACAGTCTTGCAGTGGGAGAACTCGCTCGTCAGGAGCCTCGCCGCCTGCCGATCTACCCGGACGCTTTCGGTACGGTTGACCAGCACTGAGCCATACGTGCCTTTGCTCATCCAGCCCTACACAACTGAGCGAAGGCCATCACTCGTCGGGCGCCTGGGTCGTCGTCTCGGCGTACATCGGTGCTGGCGCCATCTCTCCAATGCGAGCTCCTTTGGCCGATGGAGTGTGACGCACGGAGTCAGTTCGCCGCCGTGAAAGACATACGGCGGCTCCTGGCTCCGCTCCATCCGCGAACCCTTCCATCTGGAGGCAGACCGAGAGGCAGCGCAGCGCGACCCCGGCCGCCGCGCCGAAGACGGACAGCTCGTCGGGTGTCAGCTTCTCGATGCCAAACTCGAGCGTGACCGGCGCGTCCTCGAGGGCGCGGACGTCGAGCGAGGCACAGGCATGGGCACACGAAAAAAGGGCCGGCGGGCGCCACGACTCATGCCGCACGCACCGCCGGCCCAATGTAGAGGGCTCGGGTCGCCTCGGGCGAGCTAGCCCAGGTTGTCGACGAGCTTCGCCAGCCGTCCCTTCTCTCGGGCGGCACGGTTCGGATGGACCACGCGGCGACCCGCCAGGCGGTCGAGCTGAGCCTGGGCCTCGCGGAGGAGGGACTCGGCCTGTGCCTGGTCGGTCTCGGCCTCCAGGGCCTTGACGAGCGTGCGCAGCCGGACCTTCTGGTATCGGTTGCGGAGGCGACGCTTGGCGTCCTGGCGGACGCGCTTCACGGAGGACTTATGCTGTGGCATGGAAAGAGGCTGGCCGTTCGGGGCCGTACGAGGACGGCGCAGGGGTTCAAGAGCCGGGTAAGTTAGAGGGTTGCCCGTGCGCTCGCGTGCAAATGCGGCGAACTAGAGCCCCCTATCGCATCCCCTTTAACCCGTTCCGTGACCGATTTTCTCCGCGACCTGTTTGGGCGCCCCGGCTCGGCTCGGACCGTGATCGTGATGGAGCCGGACACGATGAGCACGCCTCGCCAGTACGAGGTGAGACCCGGGTACGCACTCTACGCCGGCGTCATCGGCATTGTGGTGATGGGGGCTGTCGCGGTCGCAGCCATCTTGCTGACGCCGCTCCGAGGGTTCGTCTTCGGCCCGGGCACGGGAGAGCTGCGTGGAGTCGCCGAAGCGAACGCGCAGCGCGCCGCCGCCCTCGAGGACTCGCTCGCGCTCCAATACCAGCAGATGGCCCAACTCCGAGCCATCATCACCGGAGACATGGACGACATCGCGACTCTCGACCCGACAGCGTTTGCGCTGCCCGATGACGACACCGCGCCGCTACCAGAAGGGGAAGCCGCCGGTGGAGATCACGCGCAGCCCGCGATCCCACTCCGATCCATGCCGGCCTCGAGTGGAGGTCGAGACGTGCGGGGTGCCGAGCGGTACCTCGAAGGCCTCCGCGTACCCGCGCTCCCCCCTGTCGATGGAATGACCTCGAGGGGGTTCGACGCGGCGCGCGGTCACTTCGCGATCGACCTGGCGGCGACTCGCGGGACCGCGGTACGAGCCTTCGCGGACGGATACGTCGTGTTCGCAGACTGGACGAGCGACGGCGGGCATTCGATGGCGGTCCAGCATCCGGGCGGCTACCTTTCCGTCTACAAGCACAACAGTCGGTTGCTCAAGCGCGTCGGGGAGCGCGTGCGAGCCCGCGAGTCCATCGCCCTGAGCGGTGACTCGGGACGGATCACGTCGGGGCCTCACCTCCACTTTGAGGTGTGGCGCGACGGTCTTGCTCAAGACCCAGCTGCGTTGCTTTCGGCTCAATAGACACCCGCCTCATGGCCCTTTTTCGTTCTTCGAGCTCCACCACCACGCAGCCGACCCCGATGGCAAAGACCCGGACCGCTACCCCCACCAACCCCGCCGAACAGCACAACATCATCGGAGCCTCGACGACGGTCGAGGGCACCGTCCGATCCAAGGGCAACGTCAACGTGTCCGGCACCGTCAATGGCAACGTCGAGGTCGACGGCCGGACGATAGTGATGCCGGGCGGCGTCGTCGAGGGCGAGGTCTCCACGACAACCGCCGAGATCGCGGGGACCGTGCGTGGACGCATCACCGTTCGCGAGCGCTTGGTCTTGAAGGCCTCGGCCGTCATCGAGGGCGACATCGTGACGGACAAGCTCGTCGTCGAGGACGGGGCCACGTTCAACGGCGAGTGCCGGATGGGCCAAGCGGCCAAGGACACGTCCTCGAGGGACCGCTCGCCCAAGCGCAACGCGTCGGAGTCGGACGCCAGCTTTACCGTCGTTTCGGGCGACGCCTAGCCGTGGCCAAGCGCGACCCCTGGGCCGACCGGCCGGACCGGTTCGACCGCGCCGACCGCGAGTGGGCGCAGAAATGGGCCGCGCCGAAGGACGACCTCGAGGACGGGGATGAGGCCGGCGAGGGTCCAGGCGCCGGTTATACCCCGACCAAGTCAACGCCGGGCGTCGTTCAGGACGCCTACGGCGACGGGATGCGAGCGGCCGGCCAGCACATCGGGTTGGGCGCCCAGATCGGCGGATCGATGCTCCTCTTTGTCGGTTTGGGAATCGCGGCCGACCGGTGGCTGGGGACGGAGCCGTGGGGCGTGATCGTCGGGGCCGCCCTCGGCCTGGTCGGCATCGTGACGCTTGTGATCCGGGTCGCGAACGGGGAAGGAAACGACTAACCGCCCTCGAGGACGCAGCGGCCTCTCGCGAGGCTCCGGTCGTCCTCGAGGTCGGTGTTCTCGTGGTCGCTTGTCTTCATCTTCACCCCGCCTTTGGTGAGCCTCAGCAGGCGCCCGGCTAGCTTGGCCGTCCTTCGCTCCGCTCCCCCGGACCCGCCCGGCCGTCTCCCCCCGATGACCGTCCCTGCCAGCCTCCTGATCGGCGCCCTGTTGGGCGCGGCCAACGCGGTGGCCGCGGTGTGGACGGCCCGACGTGCGGAGCGCCTCGACTCAAACCGGGCCTTGCACTTGGTCCTGGGTGGAATGGGGATCCGGCTCCTGGTGGTCCTCGCGGCGTTCGCCGTCGTCCTCGTTTTTGTCGACGTCCACCGGATCGCCTTCGTGGCCGGCTTGGGCGTCACGTTTGTGGCCGGCATGGCTGCCGAAGTCCTCTTTTTGCTCTCTCGGCCCTCCTCGGAGCGGCCCACGGCCGACGCCTAGATGTCGATAGTATCGCGCTTCATCTTGGTCTTGGCCCTCGCGGTCGTCGCCGTTCCAGCCCACGCGGCCGACGGCGTCAAGCTCGACGCCGTCGGTCACACGGCCGACGGTAATTACCTCGACTTCGAGCCCGCTGGCAAAATTCAACTCCCCCGGCTGTTCGTCGTCCGGGGCGAGAGCGGCCTTCGGCTGGACGCCTACTGGACCTCGAAGGCCGCCGTCGCCTCGGGCGACTACCAAGTCGCTGGGGCCAGCGTGACCGCCGACCTCGAGGACGGAGACCTCGTGGCCCCGGCTCCAGAGGCGGTCGAGGCCCTTCCGGTGTACAAGTCCAACTTGGTCCCGGCCGAAGGCGAGGTCGTGATCGACCTGTCCATCACGCGGCACTTGGTTTGGGCGTTGCTCGCCATCGCGATCGTGCTCGGGCTCTTCTTGCCCTTCGCCGCCAAGTACAAGCGCGGAATCGGCCGGTCGACGGCTCCGAGGGGGACGTTCCAGAATCTGATGGAGACCTTCGTCGTCTACGTCCGCGACGAGATCGCCCGTCCCAACATCGGAGACAAGTACGAGCGGTACCTGCCGTACCTCCTGGCGTCGTTCTTCTTCATCTTGGTCGCCAACCTCATCGGGTTGGTCCCCTTCGGGGCGACGGCCACGGGCAACATCATGACGACCGTCGTGCTGGCCCTGTTCACGTTCGTGATCACGCAGTTCGCCGGCACAAAGGACTACTGGATGCACGTGCTCTGGCCGCCCGGTGTCCCGTGGTTCGTCAAGCCCATCCTGGTCCCGATCGAGATCCTGGGTTTGTTTACCAAGCCGTTCGCGCTCGCCGTCCGCTTGTTTGCCAACATGGCCGCGGGTCACCTGGTGATCCTCAACCTGATCGGGCTCATCTTCCTGATTGGCGCGATCAACACGACGGCGGGCTGGCTCACGACGGTTCCGGCCGTCTTGCTCACGGCTGGCGTCTACATCTTGAAGGTGCTCGTCGCCTTTATCCAGGCCTACGTGTTCACGCTGCTCTCGGCGCTGTTCATCGGCATGGCGACCGCGGAGCATGAGCACGACCACGACCATTCCGAAGACCACGGCCTGACGGCCCACGACGTCGCCGTCTCCCAGTCCAACGGCCAAGCTGACCACAAGCTGCATGAGCGGACGGTCGGCTCGGAGGCCGCGCTCTCTCCCGCTTAACCGATAGCCGCGGCGCTCGCCGCGTTTTGGGCGCCACTCGCCCACCCTCGACTTTCCCTCACCCCACACTCGTTATGGACCCCATCGGACTCGGTTACCTCGCCGCCGGCCTCGGTGCCGGCCTCGCCGTTATCGGTGCTGCCCTCGGCATCGGCCGTCTCGCTGCCGCCGCCCTCGAGGGCTCGGCCCGTCAGCCCGAAGCGGCCGGCGACATCCGGACCACGATGATCATCGCGGCAGCCCTCATCGAGGGCGCGACGTTCTTCGGCCTGGTCGTCTGCATCCTGATGGCGGTGGCCTAGCGCGACCGGGGCGCCCTCCCGGCGCCTTCTCGTCCGCCCCAGCATCGTTGGGGCGGGCGTTTCCTGTACTCCCACGCTCCCGGACCGATGCCGTTCGTCCTCGCCGCCGACCTCCTGTCTTACAACGCAGGTCTGGCCTTCTGGATCACGATTGCCTTCGGGCTCATGTTCTTCGTGCTGGCCAAGTTTGCCTTTCCGGCGATCTTGGGCGGTCTCAAAGAGCGCGAGACGACGATCGAGGAATCGCTCTCGCGTGCCGAGCGAGCCAATGCGGAGGCCCAGGCCCTGCTGGCTCAGAACGACACGGCCCGCCGTGAGGCCGAGGCCCAAGCACAGACCATCTTGCGGGACGCCCGTGAGGAGGCCACGCGGCAACGCGAGGCGGCCAAGTCTGAGCTGCGCGACGAGCTTACCGCCGAGCGTGAGCGGGCCACGGCCGACATCCAACTCGAAAAGCAGCAGGCCCTGGCCGAGCTGCGCTCCGAAGTCGCCGCGCTTGCTGTCGGTGCCGCCGAGAAGATTCTCCGGAAGGAGATCGACGCCACCGAGCAGCGTGGGCTGGTCGACCGGTTTATCGCCGACCTGCCTCAGAACTGAGAGGGATAGGGAATAAGGGACGGTTCTCTTGACGCCCTCGTCCCTCCGTCTCTCAACCCCTCCATCCCTCCAGACATGGACCCCGTCGCTCGACGCTACGCGCAGGCACTCGCCCAGGAGGCCCAATCCCAGGGCGTCCTCGAGGACGTCGACGTGGACGTGGACCTGCTCCATGCGACCTTGGAAGGGTCGCGCGACCTGCGCCTCGTCCTCGAGAGCCCGATCTACTCCCAGGAGAAAACGCGGGCCGTCCTCGAGGGCGTCTTCGGCAGCAAGGTCTCGGCCTTGACGTCCAAGTTTCTGAATCTGCTGGTCCAGAAGGAGCGCGACGGTCAAATCCCGTCCGTCCTCGAGGCCTATCGCCAGCTTCGCGACGACCGTCTGGGCGTCATCGAGGCATCGGTCAAGACGGCTAAGCCGCTGGCGCCCGAGCAGATGACGGAGCTCCAGAAATCGCTCGAGGCCCGTGCCGGCAAGACCGTGCGGATGCGCTACGAGATCGACCCGTCGCTCGTCGGCGGGCTCGTCGTCCGCTTGGGCGACGTCGTGTTCGACCGGAGCGTCAAGCACCAACTCGAGATGCTCCGCGACCAGTTCGCCGAGCGTGCCCAGATCAGCCTGAACTAACTCGCGCTCCGAAGCCGCGTCCTCGAGGACGACCGAGCGCACACCGACTCCAACGACATGGCAACCGCGATCCGACCCGACGAAGTGACCGCCGTGCTCCGCGAGGAGCTGGGCAACTTCTCTTCCGAGACCGACACCTACGAGGTCGGCACCGTGCTCCAGGTGGGCGACGGCATCGCCCGTCTCTACGGGCTGTCCAAGGTCCAGGCCGGCGAGCTCATCGAGTTCCCGTCGTCCGGCGTGACCGGCATGGTCCTCAACCTCGAGGAGGACAACGTCGGTGCCGTGCTCTTCGGCAACGCGAACGACGTCAAGGAGGGCGACGAGGCTCGCCGGACGGGCCGCATCGCGTCCATCAAGGTCGGCGAGGGCATGCTGGGCCGCGTCGTCGACCCGTTGGGCAACCCGGTCGACGGCAAAGGGCCGATCGCAGGCGAGCTCTTCGAGATGCCCATCGAGCGCAAGGCGCCGGGCGTCATCTACCGTGAGCCGGTGACGGAGCCGCTTCAGACGGGCATCAAAGCCATCGACGCGATGGTCCCGATCGGTCGCGGCCAGCGTGAGTTGGTCATCGGCGACCGCCAGACGGGCAAGACGGCCGTCCTGGTCGACACCATCCTGTCGCAGAAGACGACGCACGGTGCCGGCGGGAGCCCGGTCTACTGCATCTACGTCGCCATCGGCCAGAAGGCCTCGACGGTCGCGACGCTCCAGGCCGCCCTCGAGCGCTACGGCGCCATGGAGTACTCGGTCATCGTGAACGCGCCAGCCTCGGCGCCGGCGCCGTTGCAGTTTATCGCCCCGTTCGCGGGCGCCTGCATCGGTGAGTTCTTCCGCGACACGGGCCGCCACGCGTTGTGCATCTACGACGACCTGTCGAAGCAGGCCGTCGCCTACCGTGAGGTCTCGCTCCTGCTCCGTCGCCCGCCGGGCCGCGAGGCGTACCCCGGCGACGTCTTCTACCTTCACTCGCGGTTGCTCGAGCGCGCGGCCAAGATCACGGCCGACGACACGATTGCGAAGGACATGAACGACCTGCCCGAGTCGCTCGCGCCGCTCGTCAAGGGCGGAGGATCCCTCACGGCGCTCCCGGTCATCGAGACCCAGGCCGGCGACGTCTCGGCCTACATCCCGACCAACGTGATCTCGATCACCGACGGTCAGATCTTCCTCGAGTCGAACCTGTTCAACGCGGGTGTCCGCCCGGCCATTAACGTCGGCGTGTCGGTCTCGCGAGTGGGTGGCAACGCCCAGATCAAGGCGATGAAGAAGGTCTCGGGCACCCTGCGCCTGGACTTGGCTCAGTACCGCAACCTCGAGGCGTTCGCCAAGTTCGGCTCCGACCTCGATCCCGCGACGCAGCGCCAGCTCAACCGTGGCGCCCGCTTGGTCGAGGTCCTGAAGCAGGGCCAGTACGAGCCGGTCCCGGTCGCCGAGCAGGTCGCCATCATCTACGTGGCCGGTCAGGGCCTGATCGACGACGTCCCGGTCGATCGCGTCCGCGAGTTCGAGAAGGAGTTCCGCGATGCGCTCTCGCTCAAGCACAGTGCCGCCCTCGAGGCCGTCGCCACGTCTGGCAAGATGACCGACGAGGCGAAGGCTGCCTTCGAGCAGGAGGCCAAGGACCTGGCGACGAAGTACACCGCGTAGGTGTTGGGGTCTGGGGGTTAGGGATTGGGGAAATGCCCTCGACCTGAACCCCCAAACCCTAATCCCCAACCCCTAAAACCATGGCCTCTCTGAGAGACATTCGCAGCCGGATCGGCTCGGTCAAGAACACGCAGCAGATCACGCGGGCCATGAAGATGGTCGCGGCGGCCAAGCTGCGGAAGGCCCAGGAGCGGATCTTCTCGGCGCGGCCCTACGCGTTCAAGATTCGCGAGATGATCGGTCACCTGCGGGCCGGCCTCGACGTGGCGACGCACCCGCTGTTCGAGGAGCGCGAGGAGGTCGAGGGCGCTCTCTTGATCGTGGTGACCAGTGATCGCGGCCTGGCGGGCGCGTTCAACGCGAACCTGCTCAAGGTCGCCGAGGCGACCATCGCCGAGCGCTTCCAGGCGCAGCGTGATGCCGGCACGCTCAAGATCCTGGCCGTCGGACGCAAGGCGCACGAGTACTTCGGCAAGCGCGGCTTCGACCTGGTGGGCGACTACCAGGGCGTGTTCAACGACCTCAAGTTCCCGCTCGCGGGTGAGGTCGTAGACATCGCCGTCGAGGGGTTTCTGGACGACGAATGGGACGTGGTCGAGGTGATCTACAACGAGTTCAAGAACACGATCACGCAGAACCGCGTCGCCGAGCAACTCCTTCCGATCCCGGCCGAGACGTTTTTTACGCCGGTCATGGAGGAGTCGGCCGACGTGGACAGCAGCGCCCTCGAGGACGAGGAGGTCGAGTACATCTTCGAGCCGTCCGCCGAGGTGTTGCTCGAGCGGCTGATCCCGGAGTACCTCCAGTACCAGTTGTGGCGCGCGCTCCTGGAGTCGAACGCGTCGGAGCAGGGCGCGCGGATGGTCGCGATGGACAACGCGACGACGAACGCGGGCGAGCTCTTGAAGGACCTCAAGCTGACCTACAACCGCGTCCGCCAGGCGGCCATCACGACGGAGATCATCGAGATCTCGTCGGGCGCCGAGGCCCTGGCCGCGAAGTAGCTCCGTCCTCGAGGGCGCGGCCGTCCTCGAGGTCGAGCCTTTAGGGGCAGGCTGCGCCTACTCGCTTTCCAAGGCGTCGAGGTAGCGGGCGACGTCGCCGAGCGACGGGACGTACCGGGCGACTCCGGCCCGGTCGACGACGTAGTAGTTCGGCGTCGCGGCAGAGCCGAGGGCGAGCGAGACGGACCGGTCGACGTCGTAGACGACGGGCACCGTCATCTCGCGGTCGTCGAAGAACGTGTCCTCGAGCGGGTCGTCGTGGGACACCACCGCCACGCGTGCGCCCGTCCCGTCGAGTTGCCGATGGAGAGCTTCGATGGCCGGCGCCGCCTGGATGCAGCCGCCGCATCCCGCCGCGAACGTGAGCAGGACTGTCAGCCCATTCGGGGCCATGACAGAGTTGACGGTTACCCGTTTGCCCGTTCGGTCGGCGACCCCAGTCGACCGGTCGAACGAGAACGGGTCGGACTGGGCGAGGGCCCAGCGGCGGGCGTCCGACAGTGCGGAGAACGTGAGACGGTCCCAGTCGTCAGCGCCGACGAGTGCCCGTCCACGGGTCTCGATCTCGCCACGCGACTCGGCGCCGGGGTCGACGGCGACTCGGGCCAACGCCTGGGC
>NZ_JBARYR010000233.1:0-2668 GCF_049648075.1 Rubrivirga sp.
GCTGAGGTCCGCAAGGCGGAGCACGCGGCCCGGCACCACGGGTGGGCGTACCGGCTCGGCCCCGACGCGCCCTCACCCCGGTCGTCCGACGACGGCGAGCCGAGCGGGTCGACGGGCGTCCCGATCCTGCGTGAGATCGAAGGCCGAGAGTTGTTCAACGCGGTCGTGGTGGTGACGCGCTACTACGGGGGGACCAAGCTGGGCGTCGGAGGTCTGGCCCGCGCCTACGGCCAAGCGGCCGGTCTCGCCCTCGAGGGCGCGCCGGGGAGGACGGTGGTCGTGCGCGAGCCGGTCGTGCTGGCGTTCGCGTTCGACGACACGTCGCCAGCGATGCGGTTGCTGGACCAGTTCGACGCCGAGGTCCAAGACCAGGCGTACTCGGCTGAGGGGACGCGCTTGACGCTGGCGGTGCGGCGCTCGCAGGTGTCCGCCCTCGAGGCCGCGTTCGTCGAGGCGACGGCGGGGCGGGGCGAGGTGGTGTAGCGCCCTCGAGGGCGGCTACCAGCCCCCACCATTCACAAAGTAGAAGATCCATGAGCCCGCAATGCCCACGGCTGTTCCGATGCCTAGGAACAGCGCGCGGTCCCAGGGCCGGATCGAGCGGCTGGCGTCACGCTCGGCCTGAAGTCGACGGAGCTCCAACTCGGCGTGATAGCCGGTCAGCCATTCGGCGTCCGTCCTCGAGGTCGTGTCTAAGGCCCGCAGGCTGTCGGCTCGTGCGGCACGACGCCACCGGTCACGGTAGGCGACGACGTCATCGGTCTGTGGCACGCGAGCTGCGAGCGAGTCGGATCGTAAAACATCTGCGGCTTGCTCCGGCGATAGGCCAGAGACCACGAGCGTCCGGTAGTCTCGCTCCCGCACGGCGCGGTCGACATCGAGGGCGGTCGCGGCGCAGCCGGAAAGAAGGAGAGCGGTGAGGGCGATCAGTAGGCGCATCGAGAATGAGGGGTTCGTCTCTGGAGCTGTATCTGTCGGAGCGATGGCGCAGCCATGCGAGGTGGTGTAGCGTCCTCGAGGGCGCCTATTCATAGGTGAGTGCGATGAGCGCGTACAGGCCGGCCAGGGCTGCTACCGCCCCTGCGACGAAGAATGCGGCGTTGGTAGCCGCACGCGGTGTCCAAGCTGCTTTGCGCTCGGCTTCTGCCTGTCGCATGTCGATGTCTCCATCGCGGTCGCTCAACTCGTTCCCGTCAGACAGCTGACTGATGGCTCGTAAGCTGTCGACGCGAGCCGTCAGCCGGCGTCGCTCGCGGTACGCCACGACGATGTCGGTTTGGGGCACGGTCGCCGCCAACGAGTCCGATCTCAGGACTCTCGCAGCTTCCACGGCCGTTAATCCCGACGCTACGAGCGCTCGATAGTCGCGCTCCCGCTCAACTTGCGCGGCCTCGAAGGCGGTCGCGGCGCACCCGGAGAGCAAGACGAGGACGAACAGGGAGAGAGGCAAGCGCATCGAGGCCGAGGGTATCCGACCTCGAGGGTAGACGGCGTAGGTCGGCGTCGCATAGTGCGTGACTACTATTCGGCATGGACCGTCGTCGCTTCGTCTCTGCCGCTGCCCTGGGAACCGCCTCTGCCGTCGCCGGCTGCGGACCCGGGCCGGGAAACGGTCGGCGCAACACGGGCGCCGCGCCCGGCGGACCGGCCGTCGTCACGCGTCCTCGAGTGCGGTGGCGCCTGGCGTCGAGCTTCCCGCGCTCGACCGAGATCCTGTTCTCGGCCGCCGAGGAACTCGCCTCGAGGGTGTCCGCGCTCACCGACGGCCGGTTCGAGATCGAGGTTTCCGAAGGAGGAGCGCTCGTTCCACCGCTCCAAGTCTTGGACGCGGTCCAAGCCGGGTCCGTCCCCATCGGTCACACCGCCGGCTACTACTACCTCGGCAAGACGCCCGCGCTGACGTTCGACACGGCCGTGCCGTTCGGGATGCAAGCGCGCCAGCACGACGCCTGGATGCGCCACGGCGGGGGCCGCGAGCTAACGAACGGCGTCCTGTCCGACTTCGGCGTGATCGGCCTGTTGGGCGGCAACACGGGCACCCAGATGGGCGGGTGGTTCCGCGAGCCGGTCCGCTCCCTCGAGGACGTCAACGGCCTCACGATGCGGATCCCCGGCCTGGGCGGACGCGCGTTCGAGCGCCTGGGCGTGATCCCCCAGACCCTCCCCGGCGGCGAGATCTACGGTGCCCTGGAGCGCGGCGCCATCGACGCGACCGAGTGGGTCGGGCCGTACGACGACGCCCGGATGGGCTTCTACCGCGTCGTCAAGACCTACCACTACCCGGGCTGGTGGGAGCCGTCGGCCGCGCTCTCGTTCTACGTCAACCAAGCGGCGTGGGACGGCCTGCCGGCGTCGTATCGGTCCGCCCTCGAGGTCGCGTCCGAGGGCGCCAACGCCTGGATGATGAGCGCCTACGACGCCCGCAACCCGGCCGCGCTCGTCGACCTGCTCGACCGCGGCGTCCAGACGATCCCGTTCCCCACCGACGTCCTCGAGGGCGCGGCGACGGCCTCGAGGGAGCTCATCGAAGAGATGGCGGCCGACGCCCAGGCGCGCGCGATCTGGGACAGCTACCGCGAGTTCCAGGCGGCTTCGAGCCGGTGGTTCAGCCTGGCCGAAGACACGATGGCCTCGGCCTCGAGGGCGGGATAGGGGGAGTGGGGATTGG
>NZ_JBARYR010000234.1:0-6491 GCF_049648075.1 Rubrivirga sp.
GGGCAAGGACTACAAGTCCGAGGTCGACTCCTCGAACCACCCGTTTTACACGGGCAAGAAGACGATGGTCGACACCGCCGGCCGCGTCGAGAAGTTTATGCGCCGTTACGGACGGTCGCAGGCCCAGACGGTCCCCGAGGACGAATGCGTCCTTTCCCACGCGCCGCAACCTCGAGGGCGGATACGAATCGAGGCGGGCAGCACCGGGCCACCCGCCTCGAGGGCGAATCGGTTGGAGGGTCTAGCCCTCGGTGTCGCGCGCCGGGTTCTCGGGCGACGAGGCCGGCGGCTTGGCCGTGCCAGCGACGGGCTCGGACGGGTCGGGGCCGCCGACCGTCTTCGCCTCGGGGGCCGGCGTGCCGGGATCGATGGCGCGTGCGGCAGAGGCGTTCTCGATCGCCTCCTGGGCCTCGGCCTGCTGCTCGGCGGCCGTCTCGGCGTTCTCCTCGTCCTCAGGCACCGTCTGGGCCTGCGACCGGCCGTAGCGGCGCATGAACTTCTCGACGCGACCGGCCGTGTCGACCATCGTCTTCTTGCCCGTGTAGAACGGGTGGTTCGAGGAGTCGACTTCGGACTTGTAGTCCTTGCCCGTCGTCGAGCGCGTCGTGAACTCGGTGCCGTCCGCGAGGGTGACGGTGATGAACGAGTAGTCGGGGTGGAGGTCGGTCTGCATCGGAGTCTAAGCCTTTGGCGAACGCGGAAGGTAGAGAGCGGGCGGGCGGGGCAAAAGACCCTGCGTCCGTGTTCCTCCCGTCTTCGCCGTCCTCGAGGGCAGCTAGGCGTCGAGGAATGTTCGGGTCGCGTGGTCCTCGAGGCGGGCTCGGTCGGGCTTCGGGTACGGTGTGGCCGGCGTCCAGATCGTTTGGCCGTCGTGCTGGTAGTAGACCTTCCCGTTGTCGTAGTCCTCGCGGAGCCGGCGGCTGACTCTGAACTCGTAGTCCGGCGTCACCGTCACGTAGCCGCGATCGAACAGGCGGTGGACGTCGGCCCGGAGGAGCAGGCCGTTCTCGAGCGCGTGAGACCCGCCCTCGCCATAGGGGACGATGTGAGCGGCGTCGAGGGCCGGGAGCGAATGCTCGCCGGTCACGGCGCACCGACCGTAGGCGACCTCGAGGGCGTACCGGAACGTCCCTTGGCCGAGCCGAGACGTGGCCGCCCTCGATGCGCCATACCGCTCGCGGGGCTCCGCCGAGAACAGAGTGGCCTGGGCCGAGGGCTCTCCGACGGCCGGCGCCTCGAGGTCGAGCGCCTGTCCGAGGAGGCCCACCCGGTCGAGGCACGCCTGCCAGATCCGCCGCCCCTCGCCGACGGTCGAGTCGTAGGTCTTCCCCACGACCGTGTTGTCGGACCAGTCGGACGGCCCGCCGACCCACAGGTCTCGGGGGAAGAACACGGGCGCGGCGAGCAACACGCACCCGATCTGGTGCGTGCGAGCGAGAGACGTCCCGGCCTCGACACGGGCGTACTTCGCGATCCGTCTGACCACGTCCTCGAGGGAGGCTGCGCCATTGGCTTCGCCGAACGCACGCCACGCCTCGAGGACGGGCAGCCGTCGGAACGCAGCGAAGAGACCGAACCCTACGATGGCGTGGCCGTGCGCCTTTTTCAGCTTGAACACCAGCGGCTCGCCGAACGAGAGCGCTCGGAAGCCGACACGGGCCGAGGGCCTCCAGAAGTTGGCCTCGTCGAGCCCGGTCGGTCGGCGGGCGAGCTCCGAGAGGTGAGTGTACCAGCCGGCGTCCGTGTTGGCGACGAAGAGGTTCACCTAGAACGCGCCCATCGTAAAGACGGCGTTGGCGAACAACAAGCGTCCATCGACCCAGAACCCTCGGAAGAGGGGCGAGTCGACGAGGTACACGACCGAGCCACGGCCGATCTCTTCGACGCCGAAGACGAGCGAGTCCTCGAGCTTGGCTTGGGCCTCCACACCCGCGAAGCCCGCCGTTGGCGCGCCGCTGCGGACGACGCCCACGTTCCAGCCGTCCTCGAGGAACTGGACGCCCTCGGCCTGGCGCTTCAAGACGTACATCGAGCCGTCGTAGCCGTAGGCGAGCGGGTGCGAGTCGTCGAGGGCGACGCGGTAGACGGCGCCGGGCACGTCGTCGGTGACGGACTCGCGCGTGCGGTCGCCGTAGCGGCGGAGCCGGGCGTCAGCTGAGGTGTCGGCGTCCGCATCGTCGGCGACCTCGAGGTCGAACCCGTCCTTGCGGCCCAGCGCCGTGACCGCGTCCTCGAGGGCGACCAGGCGCCCGCCGTTGCGGACCCAGTCGCGGATCGTCTCGGCCCGTGAGTCGGTCAGCCACCCACGCCAGCGGCCGTCGGGCATCACCAGGACGTCCATCTCGTCGAGGTCGGACGCGCTGAAGTCCTCGGACGTCAGGAACGTCGCGGGGTAGTCCACCACGGCGTCGAAGTAGTGCCAGATCTCACCGAGCGCCGTGGGCGACGAGGGCGAGTCGGCCAGGACGGCGATGCGGGGCTCGCGGACGAACCCGACCTGGTTCGAGCCCACGTCGACACCGGCGTCGGCGAACCCGCTCGCGAGCGGGTACATCGACCGGCCCGAGGTCTGGGCGGCCTCGAGGACGACCGCGTCGAAGCCGTCCACGCCCGCGTTGCCGGTGCGGGTCACGACGAGGGCGCCGCGGCCGAACTGCCGGCCTCCCGACTCGAACGGCTCCGGCATCACGCGCACGCCGACGCCGTGGCGGAGCAGGGCTGCGAGCAACTGTGCGTCGGCCGGCGAGGACCAGTCGGCGACGTAGGCGTAGGGCCGTCCGCTCGGGACGGTGGCCTCTGCGGGTGCCGGACCTCCCGTTACGACCTCGAGGTCGGACGCCAGGCCCTCCAAGCCGTAGACGTAGGGCAGCGCCCAGGCCGTCGCGTCGTACGTGACCGAGTCGACGAGGGCGGGCTCGGGTTCGAACAACACGGCGGCGAGCTGTCCCTTGGGCTGGTCCGTGCTCACGACGAGGGCACCGGGCTCGACCTCGAGGCGTCCCGTTTCCTCGTCCCCAAGACCGCCGCCGTAGCGAACGCCGGACGCCGATCCACCTCGTGCCCAGCCGTAGGCGACGCCCTGGAAATCGAGCAAGTCGGCGAGAGCCCGCAAGCGGCCCGGGTCGCCCTGGGCGACGTAGGCGCGGGCGCCCTCGGGGCGTGTTTGGAAGTACGTGGCGAACTCGGAGGCCACGCGGTCGGCGTTTCGGGCCGTCGTGCGGATGGTCTCCAAGCCGCTCGCGACGTGGTGCTCGATGCGGTTCGCCAACCGGAGCGTGTCTCCCTCGGCGTTTTCGATGGCGAGTCCGGCTCGGCCCGAGCCGCCCTGCTCGTAGGTCATGCCGGTCGCGCCGTTGAACGTGGGCCAGGTGTCGCCGTAGGCCGGGTAGAACAGGTCGAAGACCTCGCGCGTGAAGTAGAGCCAGCCGTTGCGGTCGAACACTTGGGCATTGGCCCGGCCGATCGCCGTCTGCAACTCGCGCTGGTAGGGCGTGATGCGCGGGTGGAACGGCTCGGCGGCCGGCGCGAAGTAGTACGGCGAGTCGACGCCCTGCTCGTGGAAGTCGACGTGGACGGCGGGGAGCCACCGGTTGTAGAGCGGGATCCGGGCGCGCGTCTCGGGCTGCGTGCCCCAGGCCCAGTCGCGGTTGAGGTCGAACAGGTAGTGGTTGAACCGGCCGCCGGGCCACGGCTCGTCGTGCTCGCGAGCATCAGGGTCGGCGTTGGGCGTCCGGCCGCGGCGCTGCTGGTAGCCGGTCACGTAGCGGTCTCGCCCGTCGGGGTTGAGGCACGGATCGAGAATCACGATCACGTCCTCGAGGACGGCGTCGAACTCGGGCTGCGACAGCCGGTACAGCGTCTCGAGCGCGGCCTCGGTGCTGACGGCCTCGTTGCCGTGGACGTTGTAGCTCAGCCAGACGACCGGCTGCTCGGGCGTGCCGCGGCCCGCGGCGGCCTCCAATGTGCTCTGGCGCACGGCCTCGACATCTTGGTCGCGGGCGATGACCGCGTAGAGAAGCGGCCGCCCTTCCGGCGTCACGCCGTACTGCTCGACCTCGACGTGGGGCGACTGCTCGCCGACCTCGAGGACGTAATCGACCATTTGGTGGTGGCGCGTGAAGCGGTCTCCGAGCTCGTAGCCCAAGAACTCGGCGGGGGAGGGGACTTGGGCCGAGGCGCTGGCGGCGACGGCGAGGAACAGGACGAGACGGAGCACGGGCGCATCGAGGACGAGGGTCGGAAGCTAGCCGCTCCCTTCCTTTCGAGGTCGACGCCCTCCGGTCCGGCGAAGCAGTCCCGGCCTCGAGGCCGCTCAGGGTCCTGCGGTCGGGCGTGACGCACCGGGACCCCTCGGCACGCTCGGGACAACGCTGCACGGGAATCGAGCCTCCGCCGAGGCCGGACCGGTCGGGCGAGCTCGCCGACTCCACCTTCGCTCCCTGCGTAGAGTCATTCTGAGCGGGACGCAGCGGAGTCGGTGGAACTTGACACGTCTCGTCCTCGAGGTCGTTGGCTCGTCCTCGAGGTCGCGTCTACCCTCGAGGGCGGGGCACACTTTTGCGCCTGCCCTTGACAAACCGTTCAAACCGGCGATACCGTTCAGCGTCCTGCACGGCCTCCCGCCTTGTCCATCCTGAATCTCAACGTCAATCGCAATTCGGTCTCCCGAGGGAGTCGCGAGCGGTGGCGTGCGGAGGTCTAGGCGAGAGACCCGACACACACAGCCCCGGCGGCCCCTCCTAGTCTGGAGGGGCCGCTTTTTTTGTACCCGACCCCGAACCTCCCATGTGCTCCATCCTCGGCATCCTCGACCTCGAGGGCGACCCCGCCGCCGCCCGAACCACTGCCGTCCGCCTGTCCGGCCTCCAGCGCCACCGCGGCCCCGATTGGTCCGGCGTCTACGCGTCCGACCGTGCCGTCCTGGCCCACGAGCGCTTGGCCATCGTCGACGTGACCCACGGTGCCCAGCCGCTCTACGACCCGACCGGGACCGTCGCGCTCGCCGTCAACGGCGAGATCTACAACCACCGCGAACTGCGCGCCGACCTCGAGAACCGTCAGGTCGGCGCAGCCAGCGAGTTCACGTTCCAGACCGAGTCCGACTGCGAGATCATCCTGGCCCTTTACCGCGAGCACGGCGCCGACTTTCTGGACAAGCTGGTCGGCATCTTCGCCTTCGTGCTGTATGACTCCGAGGCCGATCGGTACCTGATCGCCCGCGACCCGATGGGCGTGATGCCGCTCTACACCGGCCGTGACGAGGCGGGCTCGTTGTTCGTCGCGTCCGAGATGAAGGCGTTGGCGCCGGTCTGTACGACCGTCGAGACGTTCCCGCCGGGCCACGTCTGGGACAGCGGCGTCGGTCACCCCGTCCCGTACACCACACCGGGCTGGCGCGAGTTCGAGGCCGTCGAGGGCAACGAGTCGACGCCCGAAGCGGTCCGCGCCGCCCTCGAGGCGGCCGTCAAGCGGCAACTGATGACCGACGTTCCGTACGGCGTCCTGCTCTCGGGAGGCCTGGACTCCTCCGTGATCGCGGCGACGGCCGCAAAGTTCGCGGCCGAGCGCGTCGAGGACGAGGGCGAGCCCGCTTGGTGGCCGCGCCTGCACTCGTTCTCGATCGGGCTGGAGGGCAGTCCCGACCTCGAGGCCGCGCAGTTGGTCGCCGACCACATCGGGACCGAGCACCACGCGTTCTACTTCACGGTCCGAGAAGGCATCGACGCCGTGCCCGAGGTGGTCCGCCACTTGGAGACCTACGACGTGACCACAATCCGTGCCGCGACGCCCATGTTCTTGATGGCCCGCCGGATCAAGGCGATGGGCGTCAAGATGGTGCTCTCCGGCGAGGGCGCCGACGAGATCTTCGGCGGCTACCTCTACTTCCACCGCGCCCCGGACGCCCAGCAGTTCCACGAGGAGACCGTCCGCAAGCTCGACCGGCTCCACCTGTTCGACTGCCTGCGCGCCAACAAGGCGATGGCGGCGTGGGGTGTCGAGGCCCGCGTCCCGTTCCTCGATCAGCGGTTCATGGACACGGCCATGAGCCTGGATCCCGCGGCCAAGATGCCGGCCGGCCGGATCGAGAAGCACATCCTCCGGGAGGCGTTCCAAGACGCTCTGCCCGAGTCCATCGTGTGGCGCCAGAAGGAGCAGTTCTCCGACGGCGTCGGCTATGGCTGGATCGACGGGCTCAAGGACTGGGCCGAGGCCGAGGTCTCCGACGCCGACCTCGAGGCCGCCGACGACCGGTTCCCGGTGCAGCCGCCGGACACCAAGGAGGGCTACCTCTACCGGACGCTCTTCGAGGGGTTCTACCCCGGCGAGACGTTCGCGCGGACGGTCCCGAGCGGCAAGTCCGTCGCGTGCTCGACGCCGGAGGCCCTGGCGTGGGACGCCTCGTTCGAGTCGTCGGCGGACCCGAGCGGCCGGGCCGTCGCCGGCGTCCACGACGCGGCGTACTAACTGGGAGTCGTCCTCGAGGTCGACCT
>NZ_JBARYR010000235.1:0-31217 GCF_049648075.1 Rubrivirga sp.
GGCGTGCCCATGCCTCGGGCCACGACGGCGGCGTGGCTCGTCATCCCGCCCCGAGCGGTCACGACGGCCTGGGCGGCGACCATCCCGTGGAAGTCGTCGGGCGAGGTCTCGTGGCGGACCAGGATCACGGGCTCCCCGTCGGCGGCCCACGCTTCGGCTCGGTCGGGCGTGAAGACGGCTCGGCCCTGGGCGGCTCCCGGACTCGCGGGCAAGCCTTCGGCCAGGACCTCGACGGTGGCATCCGGGTCGACGGTCGGGTGGAGCAGACCATCGAGGGCGGTGGGCTGGACGCGAGCGACGGCGGCCCGTTCGTCGATGACGCCCTCGGCTACCATCTCGACGGCGACGCGGACGGCGGCGGCTCCGCTGCGCTTGGCCGTTCGCGTCTGGAGCAGCCACAGCCGGCCGCGCTCGACGGTGAACTCGACGTCCTGGACGTCGCCGTAGTGGGCCTCGAGGCGCTCAGCGATCTCGCGAAACTCGGCGTGAGCATTGGGTAAGTCGTCCGCCATCTCGGCGATGGGCCGGGGCGTCCGGGTGCCGGCCACGACGTCTTCACCCTGGGCGTTCAGCAGGTACTCGCCGAACAGCGTCTTCTTGCCGGTCGACGGGTCGCGCGTGAACGCGACGCCGGTCCCCGAGTCCCAGCCCGTGTTGCCGAACACCATCGCCTGGACGGTCACGCCGGTCCCGATGTCGTCGGCGATCGCGTGGACGCGGCGGTAGGCCCGAGCGCGCGGGTTGTCCCAGCTGTCGAACACGGCCGCGATCGCCATGCGGAGCTGCTCGTCGGGATCGTCGGGGAAGGGTTGCCCGCGATGCTCCGCGAAGACGATGCGCTTGGAGGCCTCGACGACGTCGCGGAGCTGGTCAGCGGAGAGGTCGGTGTCGGCGCCGCTCTCCGTGTCGCGCTTGGCGGCCTCGAGGACGCGCTCGAACCGGGAGCCCTCGACGCCCATCACGACCTCGCCAAACATGGCGACGAAGCGGCGGTAGGCGTCCCAGGCGAACCGGGCGTCGCCGGTCTCGGCGGCGAGCCCGGCGGCGGTCTCGTCGTTGAGGCCCAGGTTGAGGACCGTGTCCATCATGCCCGGCATCGAGACGGCGGCGCCGGAGCGGACGGAGAGCAAGAGCGGCCGGGCGGGGTCCCCGAACGTCCGGTCCGTGGCGGTCTCGACGTCCTCGAGGTCGCGGCGCGTCTGGCTCCACAGCCCCTCGGGGAAGACGGCGCCGTGGCGTCGGTACGCGACGCAGGCCTCGGTCGTGATCGTGAAACCGGGCGGGACCGGCAGGCCCGCGGCCGTCATGTCGGCCAGGCCTGAGCCCTTGCCGCCCAGGAGCGCTTTGTCGCCCGCCGGAGCGTCGGCGAACGAGTAAACCCAGCGGTGGTCGCGGTCGGTAGGGTCGAGCATAGCAGGGGAGAGGAAGGGCTCGGCCCAGAAGGTATCGGTCCCGGAGGCTCGGTTCGCCCTCGAGGACGTCGCTGCCGCTACGCCACGGCTCCGAGGTCGAACGCCTCGAGCGTTTCGAGGACGACGTCGGCGTCCTCGAGGTCGTCCACGGAGTAGTGGCCCGTCGCCACGGCCACGGCGACGGCGCCGAACGCGCGTGCGCACTCGATGTCGCGCGGCGTGTCGCCGATGATGACCACGTCGCCGCCCTCGAGGACGCGGCCGGTGTGCTCGGACGCGCGGTGGGCGCCGATGGCCGGGAGTTCGTTGCGGCTGTGGTGGTCGCTGCCGAAGGCCCCGAACGGGAAGACGTCGCGGCCCAGCCCGATCCGGTCGATCTTGTCGTAGGCGATCGTCTCGACGTTGCCCGTCAGCAAGCCCAGGGTGACGCGGTCGGCGTGCAAGCGGTGGACCAGGTCGACGGCACCGGGCAGGTCCTCGACGGTCGCGTGGGGGAGCCCGGCCTCCATGTGGCGGACGTAGGCCTCGCGGAACGCGTCGACCGCGGTCGGGTCGGCCTCGAGGCCGGCGTCGACGGCGCCCTCAAGCACCTCGCGGAAGATCTGGGGGTCGGTCTTGCCCGAGAAGGGCAAGTCGGAGAAGTCGTAGCTCGCGCCGACCACGTCCTCGAGGGCGGCGGTCACGGAGCGGCGGCCGACGCCGTGGGACTGGAGGAGCGTGCCGTCGATGTCGAAGAGGAGAACCATGTCCGGGGAGAGAGGAAAGGGGGCTCTACACCATCGAGGCCGACAAGCTCCGGGACGGCCCGGATGTTCACTGGAAGGCACCGCGACCTCGATGCCGTGTTGCGGAGGAGCGACCTCGAGGCCGCGACAACCCGTCGGCACCGGGCGGCGTTAGCGTGTCCCGATCCCGTCCTCGAGGCCGACGCCTCCACCGAAAGACCGCTCGCATGGCCGACCAGACCTCCCTCTTCGACAACGACGACGCCCTCGAATCCCCCGACCTCGAGGCCCCCGACTTGACCTCGCCCGACCTCAAGGCGCCGGACCTGACGACCCCGGACCTCCAGGTCCCCGACGTCCCGCCGGCCACGCCCGACCACCCCGTCCCCGCCGACGCCTTCGACGACCTCGACGACGCCTCCGGCCGTGAGACCCTCTTCCTGGCGGACGCGATGGCGCTTGCCTACCGCGCCTTCTTCTCGATGAAGAACGCGGCCCTCAACGCGCCCGACGGGATGGACACCCGGACGCTCTACGGCTTCGCGACCGCGCTCCTCAAGTTGTTAGAGGACGAGCAGCCCGAGCACATCGCCGTCGTGTTCGACAAGATCGGCGGGGCGCCCACCTTCCGCGACAAGCTCTACGACGACTATAAGGGGCATCGGCCGCCGATGCCGTCCGAGATCAAGCAGAACATCCCGCTCCTCAAGCGGCTGTGCCGCGCCTTCGACATCCCCGTCCTCGAGGTCGAGGGCGTCGAGGCCGACGACGTGATCGGGACGCTCGCCACGCGGGCCGAGGACGAGGGCGTCGATACGGTCATCTTCTCGGCCGACAAGGACTTCCGCCAGTTGCTGTCCGACCGCGTGTCGATGCTCCGCCCGCCCTACATGGGCGAGGTGTTCAACCGCGAGACACCCGAGACCTTCCGCGAGAAGTACGGTGGGCTCGAGCCGTCCCAGTTTATCGACCTGCTCGCGCTCATCGGCGACAGCGCCGACAACGTGCCGGGCGTGCCGGGGATCGGCGAGAAGACGGCGATCAAGTTGATCGAGGAGCACGGGACCGTCGAGCAACTCATCGAGGTCGGCCCGACGCTCAAGGGCAAGCGCGCGCGCGAGGGCATGGTGGGCCACGCCGACGACGCGCGGCTCAGCAAGCAGCTCGTCACCATCCTGACCGACGTCGACCTCCAAGACGACGACGGCAACCCGCTCGACTGGCACACGCTCCGCCGGACCGACCCCGACCTCGAGGCCGTCGAGGACCTGTTCAACGAGGTCGGGTTCGGGGCGCGGCTGCGCGACCGCGTCAAGGACTACGCGGCGGGACGGCAACGGAGGGGCGGAGGCGGCTCGCGCAAGAGCTACACGGCGCTCCCCGAGGACGACCCGTCGCTCAGCTTCGACTTCGGCCCCTACGAGCCCGTCACCGCCCTCGACGAGGACGCCGTCGACTACAAGACGGTCTACGAGCGCGACGACCTCGAGGTCGCCGAAGAGCTGGTCACCGACGCGCCGCACCTCGCGTTCGACACCGAGACGACCTCGACGGACTCGATGCGCGCCGAACTGGTCGGCGTGTCGCTCGCCAAGGACGAGAAAAAGGCCGTCTACCTGCCCACTCCGCTGCCCGACGGGACGCCGGAGACCGCCGTCCTCGACTCGGTGAGGGCCGCCCTCGAGGACGAGACCCTGCCCAAAATCGGCCACAACGTCAAATACGACCTCGAGGTGCTGGCCCGCCACGGCGTCACGGTCCGCGGCGACATCTTCGACACGATGGTGGCGCACTACCTCTTGAACCCCGAGGCAAGCCACAAGCTGGACGACGTCGCCAGCTTCCACCTCAACTACCGTCCCCAGCCGATCACGGACCTGATCGGGACGGGCAAGAACGCGCTCTCGATGCGCGACGTGCCGGTCGAGGACGTCGGCCCGTACGCGTGTGAGGACGCTGACGTGACGCTGCGCCTGGTCCCAATCCTGACCGACGCCTTGGAGGCGCTGGACGATGGCCAGGGAAGGCTCTTGCAGATCGCCCAAGAGATCGAGTTCCCGCTCGTTCCGGTCCTGGCCAAGATGGAGATGGCCGGCGTCAAGGTGGACGAGGGCGTCCTGGCCGACATCCGCGTCGGCCTCGATGAGCAACTGACCGACCTCGAGGCCGAGATCGAGAAGCTGGCGGGGCGTCCGTTCGGGATCGGCTCGACGAAGCAGTTGGGCGAGGTCCTGTTCAATCCGCCGCCCTCGGACGAGGAAAAGGCCGCGGCGGTCCAGTGGCTCCAGGACGTCAAGGACAACGAGAACGGCGCCGTCGAGGGCGACCCCGACGCCAAGCCCAAGACCAAGAAGCAGCTCGCCGAAGAGTCGCCGACCTACGGGATCGGACTCGCACCGCTCGGCAAGACCAAGACGGGCAAGCCCAAGACCGACGAGAAGGTGCTGGCCGAGCTCGCCCAGGAGCACCCGCTGCCCGCCCTCGTCCTCGATTGGCGCAAGGTCTCCAAGCTGAAGTCGACCTACGTCGACCGGCTGCCCGAGCTGATCCACCCCGACACGGGACGCGTCCACACCGACTTTAACCAGACCGTGACGGCCACCGGCCGGCTCTCGTCCTCGAACCCGAACCTGCAGAACATCCCGATCCGCACGGACCTGGGCAAGGAGATCCGCCGCGCGTTCGTCGCCGAGCCCGGCCACGTCCTGATGGCGGCGGACTACGCCCAGATCGAGCTTCGGATCATCGCCCATATGTCGGAGGACCCCGGCTTGGTTCAGGCGTTCGCGGACGAAAAGGACATCCACACCGCGACCGCCGCGACCGTCTTCGAGGTCGACTACGACGACGTCACGCGCGACCAGCGCGACAAGGTCAAGCAGGTCAACTACGGCATCCCGTACGGCATCTCGGCCTTTGGCCTGGCCAACCGCCTGCGCATCGGCAACGCCGACGCTCAGGTCCTGATCGACCAGTACCGCGCGGCCTACCCCAAGGTCATCGAGTTCCTGGACGGGTTGGCCGAGGAGGCCCGCGACCGAGGCTACGTCGAGACGCTCCTGGGACGACGGCGCTACGTCCCCCAGATCACGTCGCGCAACCCGAACGACCGGGCCTACGCCGAGCGGATCGCGGTCAACATGCCCATCCAGGGCACGCAGGCCGACATGATCAAGATCGCGATGCTGTCCATCTCGGCCGGCCTCGAGGACGTCTCCGCCGGCGCGCGGATGATCCTACAGGTCCACGACGAGCTGGTCTTCGAAGTCCCCGAGGAGGATGTCGAGGCCGTCTCCGCGTTTGTCCGTGACAAGATGGTGACCGCGTTCCCGCTGGGCGACGTGCCCGTCGTCGTAGACGTCGGCGTCGCCGACAATTGGCTCGACGCGCACTGATCGACTACGAGGCAGTGGCGCTACGCCCATGCGGCGAGCTTCTGCCGAATCCCGCGGTACGTGAAATTCCCTGTCACGATCTTTGTGATAGATCTTCTCCTCGTACGGAAAGACCCCCTTCAGCTGCGAGCCTTTCGGTGTTTTGGAGACGCGCAGGAAGACTTGGTTCGACTGCAGGTTTTTAGGTGGTTGTTGATCACCGTTGCGGAGACCGCCACGACCGCGACGACAGTCTCGCCCAACCGAAGACCACTAGAGGTCACCTGCTAACGCTGGATCGCTCGGCGAAGAGCGACATTCAGTCCAGTGCACCCTCGGGGACGAACTCTCGACCCTGGAGTCCAGGTATAGAGGACGTCTACTCCGTCGCCGCCGCCTCGACGGCACGCCAGACTCGCATCGTATTCCCGCCAAGGATCTGGCGGATGTCATCCCCCTCGTACCCGCGCCGAAGCAGCTCGGCGATCAGGTTCGGGTACCTGGACACGTCCTCGAGGCCGACCGGCAGCGTCGGGCCGACACCGTCGTAGTCGGACCCGATCCCGACGTGGTCGATGCCGACCAACCCGACGACGTGGTCGATGTGGTCCGCGACGTCGGTCATGTCCGCGAGGCGGAGCGGGTTGCGGGCTTCGAACCCGTCTGCATAGGCGTCGGCCTCGGTCGAGGACGGCTCGATTCCTCGAGCCGCGAGGGAGTCGTCGAGGGCCTCGCGAAGCGCTTGGCGGTCGTCCTGGACGCGCTGGAGCAGGAACGTCGAGCCGAAGTTGATCTGGATCACGCCGCCGTTCTCGGCCAGCCGCCGGATCATGTCGTCGCTCATGTTGCGCTCGAAGCCCGGCGTGAACGCCCGCGCCGACGAGTGGCTCGCGATCACGGGAACCGTCGTCACGTCCATGACATCGTCGAAGGCGGGGTCTGAGATGTGCGACACGTCGACCATGATGCCCAGCCGGTTCATCTCGCGCACGACCTCGAGGCCGAAGTCGCTGAGGCCGCCCCACGTGCCGGCGTCGTCGTAGGACGAGTCCGAGATCTCGTTGTCGCGGCTGTGCGTGAGCGTGACGTAGCGGACGCCGCGATCGCGGAAGTGGCGCAGCGCGCTCAGATCGCCCTCGACAGGCGCTCCGTTCTCGATCCCGAGCGCCAACATCACCACGCCCGGCTGGCGCATCCGTGCTACGTCTTGGACGGAGCGGACGACCGCGAACTTGTCCGGTGCGTCCGCCGCCATCGCCTCGACGCCGTCGATGAGCGAGTCGGCCAACGCTCGCGCGCCGCCGGTCTCCTGGTACGACGCTGGGATGTAGATCGACATGAACGCCACGTCCAGGCCGCCCTCGAGGGCGCGCGGGTGGTCGAAGTCGCCGCTCGCCGTCCGCACCGACACGTCCTCGGGCGACTCGCGCAGCCGGTACGGCACGTCGATGTGCGTGTCGACGATGAGCGCGTCCTCTGCGATCTCCGCTGCCAGGACGTCCCTGGGGTCGGGACCTGGGATCGCGCAGCAAACCGTGCATCCGCCGACGAAAAAGCTGGCGGCGACGAAGCCGAGGGAGATCGTTCGCATCGAGGTCGGGGGAGGGCCGGCCCAAGGTAGAGTGCCCTCGGCGCGCGGCCCGTCCTCGAGGCCGGCGGGTCGCCCTCGAGGCTGACCTAGATAGACCGGCCCCGACAGCACACGCGCGTGACTGCCGGGGCCGTAGGACTGGGTGCGATCAAACCCCTCAGTCCGTGTCAGATGGTGTCACTTTCCGAGGTCCGCGCCCCGCAGGTTGCGCTCGTATAGGGAATAACCGGATTATCCGAGCCAGTAGCTCAACTTGATTAAAAACAAGTTTGTCACCTCGTCCGAGAACAGGCCGCGGACGTCGCGGTCGAACGAGAACGCCCCGTCGGGGGCGGAGCCGCTCCGCTGCTGCTGCCACACAGCGAAGACGGACGATCCGGGGCGGTACTCCCAGCGCAACACGGCGTTGCCCTGGAGCGCGCGGACGGTGAAGTTGGGGTCCGAGAACTCGGCCGTGCCGCCGTCTGCGCCGGTCACTCGGTACGAGAGGTCGCCGTCCTCGCTCGTAAGCTGCTCGACGGAGCCGAAGCCGTCGCCGTAGAGCGGGAGCTCGAACTGGCGCGCCTCCGTGAGCTGGCGGAACGCGGAGTAGTCGCCTCGCGAGACGAACGGACGGACGAACGTCTGAAGGGACAGGGTAGGGGTGAACGTCCAGTTGACGCGGGTGTCGATCGAGAGCGTCGTCTGGTCGATCACGCCGAACACGTAGCGCTGGCCGAACGTGGCATCGAGGTCGGGCGCGTCGAAGGCGCCGACGTATTGCTGCTCGGTGTGGGAGCGGTTTAGTCCGGGACCGACGCGGATCGACAGCGACGACGACGGGCGGATCTCGACGCCGGCCTCGATGCCGTGAAACCAACTCCCGAGCTCGTTCCGGTTGGCACCGGTCCACGCGTAGCCCGAGACGATTTTCCGGTCGTCCGTCCACACGTTCAGGTTGATCCGGGCGCCGCCAGGGCTCGTCATCAACGGCCCTCCGCGAGTGCTCCGGTCGTCCAGCGTGCGGACCCACGCGTTGCCGTTGAGGTTTGCGCCCCAGAAGTTTTTGAAGTTGCCGAATACCCGACCTCCCGCAAACGTCTCGGTGCGGTCGCCATTGAAGTTCCACTCGGTGCCGACAAAGGCGTTACCGCCCCAGCTTTGAAACGCGCCCTGGGCCTGGTTCTGGTTGTAGATCAATACCGTCCCCGCCCCCACCTGGTCCGCGCGGGACTGAAAACCGAGCTCGTTGGAGTCGAAGCCGGGAGACGTCGCGTTCCCGTGGAATCCTACGAGCCAGTGCTCTCCCGATGTTTTCAAGAGGTTGACTTCGCCCGTGTACCCGGCCAGTGACGTCCTCGACGCATCGAGGTCGATGTGGTCGGCGTCGGGACGTTGGAAGACACGAGGGAACGAGGTTTGGACACGCTCGATGGAGCTTTCGCTACCGGAGATGAGGCTCCCTGCGAGCTGGCCGCTTAGGACCCAGTCACCGAACGGGTGCTCGACGTCGAGGCCGGCGACCGCCGCCTGGCCCGGTAGCAACTCGTCGATGGCGGGGTTGGAGGTGCTCCGAACGACGGACGTGCCGAGCGCGCCGATGATGGTCCGACCGAACGTCCCTCTCACACGGCCAACGGCATAGTTGGTGGCGGGCTCGATGAGGGCTCGGTCGTCCATCACCAGTTGGTTGTTGACGTCGATCGCCTGGAACGATCCGTATTCCGAGCCGGTGACGGCGTTCAGGACGCCGAACGAGAACCGACCGGCTCGGCCGGACAGCTTGGCGGCGCCCAGGATGGTGCTCTGCTGTGGGGCGTCGGTGTAGACCGTCCCGTTCTCACCGGCCGCATCTTGGGCCCCACTCGGCACGAACGAGCCTCGCTGCGGGCTCCGCCCGATCCGGCGCGTGTAGAGCAAGTCCGGCCGGTTGTTCGAGAAGTAGCGGCGGGGCTCCATCGAGAACACGTCCAGGCCCTCGACGAAGAAGGGGCGGCGCTCCTCGAAAAAGAGCTCGAACCCGCCCAGGTTGACCTGCGCCGGGTCGGCCTCGACCTGGCCGAAGTCGGGGTTGACCGTGGCCGTGAGCGTGATGTCGCTCGTGACGCCGTACTTGACATCGAGGCCGACGCGTGGGTCGAGGTCGTTCTCGGCGAAGAACGGGTCGAGGTCGTTGCCGGGTGCCCGCGTCAGGCTCGAGGCGATGTAGGGCTGGATCTCGAGCTGCCGCTGGGCGCGCAAGCCCTGCAAATCCGTGAGCGTGCCGAACTGGCTGACGATGCCGTTGAGCTCGGGAACGAGCGGTGCCCAAAAGGTTTGCTCGTTGGTGCGCAGGTGCCTCCGACCAAACTCGACACCCCAGGACTGATTCTCGCCGGTCGCGAACCGAAGCTGGCTGAGGGGGATGCGGAACTCCGCGGTCCACCCGTCATCGTCGCGGGTGACGGCGGCGTCCCAGACCGCGTCCCACGAGTCGTCCTCGTTGACGTCGTCGAAGAGCAAGGCGTCCGAGAGAACGCCGGCGGCGTTGACCTGGAAGAGAAAGGCGGTCCGGTCGTCGTTGTACGAGTCGAAGGCGACGACGGCCCAGTCGCTCTCCAAGCCCGAATCGCGACGCCCGAGCTGGGTATCGATCTGGTCGGCCTGCGTGTCGTGCATCCGCATGCCGACGTACACCGTGCTTCCGCTGTAGACCACGCGCGCTTCGGTGCGCTCCGTCGCGGGCTCGCCGGCGTTCGGACGCATCTGGACGAATCCGGTCGCGATGTCCGCCCCAGCCCAAACGGACTCGTCGAGGACGCCGTCGAGGTCGATGGACGCGTCGCCGAGCGCGTGGGCGCCGATGATCTTTCGGTCTCCGAGGGGCGACTCGAGGTCGGTCGACGTCTGGGCGAACGTGGGAGCGGCAAGTAGAAGAGCCGCGAGGAGCGAAAGACGCATGAGTCGGAGTGGTAGAGCTGACCCCTTCACGGGACGGTAAGCTGTTGAGTTACAGTGTCCGTTAAAAAAATAGCAGGATTTAGGTGTCAGTCTTCTCTCTGGGCACCTGCTGGGTTGGTCTCGAACCTGTTCCCCTCCTGAAGGGGAAGTCGCTATCCGCCGCTCACGAACCGGACGGAGCCGTTTGTGGCGGTCAGTGCGAGGGGGGAGCCGCCGGTCCCGAGCCGGCCGGAGATCCTGTCGCCGACGTATCGGCCTCGCTGTCGGACGGTGTCGCACACGTCGAGGTCGTCGATGGCGATGCGCCCATTCTGCGTCTCGGCGGAGACTTGGGCGGAGTAGCGGTCCGGGACGTCGACCGTGATCGGGCCGTTGTCGGCACGGACGACTAGACCGCTACCGCGCCACCGGTCGCCCTCGAGGCCGATGCTGACGGGGCCGTTGACCGCGCGAATGGTGACGTCGCCCTCGACGCCCTGGATGGACACCGGCCCGTTGACGGCTCGGGCTTGGATGGAGCCCCTCAACCCATGAATGGTGAGGGGGCCGTTGACGGCTCGCACTGTCAGGTCGGTCTGCTTCGGCGCGAAGATCTCGTAGCTGACGGAGACGCTTTCTCGGTTGTGGGATTCGGGGAGACTCGACCGCACGCGGCCGCCCTGTGTCTGCACCGAGGACGCATCGACGAGGCGCTCTGCCCGAGCTTTGCTCGCCGCGACGCCGACGATCCGGGACCGGACCAGCACGTCGTCGCGGTCCCACTCCTTGACCTCGATCGGCCCATTCGTCGCGCCGTCGACGTCGAGGGCGCCGGCCTCGAGGAGCGCCTCGCGGACCTCGCAGGCGACCTCACGACTGGAGGTGCTTTGCTGGTAAACGTTGTCGCACCACGGGGCGTCCTCGAGGACGCGGCCGGCGATGTTGGTCTGAGCGGACGCGCCGACGCTGAGCGCGAAGAGGAGGGCAGCGAAGCGATGGGCCATTAGGAAGTGGAGCCTGTGGCGGTCGCGCCGGCGCGGCGGACGGCGTTGGCGCGTGCCCTGTCGACGGAGTCCCAATCGACGGACGGGACGGGTGGAGCCGGAGGCTGGGGGGGAGCCGCCGGTGAAATGGCGCGGACGGTGGGCCACGCTTCGTCGAGGCCGCGCTTGGCCGCTGACCAGACCTCGGACAGGCCCGCCTCACCCATGGCGTCGCGGGCGTCCTCGAGGGCCTCGAGGGCGGCCTCTCGGATGTCGTCTTCCATCTCGAGCCGGTCGCCCTCGGCCTCGAGGCGGGCTTCGCGAGCCTCGTCCTCGGCCTCGCGAATGGCCTCCTGAGCATCTTCGAGCGCCTCCCGACGGACCTCCTCGAGGTCGACGCCCTCGAGGGCACGTTCGGCCTGCTGGAGAGCGTAGAGCTGGACGCGGGCGACCTCGGCGTCGGCGCCGTTTACGTCCTCGAGGGCGCGGCGGACCTCCCGCTGCGCATCGCGGATGTGGGCGCGGACGGTCTCGAGAGTGTCGGGCACCGCCTCAGTGTCCGGACTCGAGGACGAGGAGCGTTCGGTCTCGGCCTCGAGGTCGGCGACGGGCACCTCGGTCTCGGCGGGGGACGGCGGCGCTGGGGTGGCGGGTGTCACCGGGGCGGCGACCTCGAGGGCATCGGCGGATACCGACTTGGTCTCGGCCTCGACGGGACGGAACGCGGCGACGGGGATCAGGACGCCGAGCGTCAGGACGACCGTCCCCATCCTCGAGAGACGTCCAAGCTGTCCGCGTCGTCGGTCGGCGTCGAGGATGGAGGTGATCCTGGTTTCGAGGGGTGCGGTGCGTGCCATCGGGGCGACGGCGGCCAGGGCTCTGGGCTCGCGACGGATCGCGCGCGCCACGCCGACCAAGTGAGCCGCGTAGGCGGACGGCCGGGCGCCGCCTTGGATGACGGCGTCGTCGCAGGCCTGCTCTCTCGCGTCGAGGTGTTGGCGGTAGCTCCACCACGCCAGGGGATTGAACCAGTGAACCGCGACGGCGGCCTGGGCCACGGCCTGGGTCCAGGCGTCTCGGCGGCGCAGGTGGGCCATCTCGTGGAGAAGAACGGCCTCGCGTCGGTCGTCGTCCCACTCGTCGGCGCTCTCGGGGAGGACGACGGCGGGCGTTCCGTAGCCCCACGCGATGGGGACATCGAGGTCGGGAGAGCGGAGCAGGCGGACAGGCTCGTCGAGGCCGGAGAGCCGGCGTGCGCGGTCGGCGAGGACGGCCCATTCGTCGTCGGTCTCTGGGCGGGCTCGGCGGACCAGGCGGACGGCGGCGAGACCAGCGCCGAGCCACCACAGGGCGACGGCGGTCGCTCCAACGCCCCACAAGATCACGAGCCATCCTGATAGCGAGCGGCCGGGCATCGTGGGCGGCTGAGGGAACGCTCGTGCCGCCGAGCCCGACACGATCACCGGAGCTGCGGCCTCGAGGTCGGACTCGAAGGCGGCCATGTCCGCTTCGAAGTCTGCCATTTCGGCCTCGAAGGCGACCATGTCAGCCTCGAACGACTCCAGGTGGATCTCGAACTCATCCATCTGGTGAGTCGACGCGACTGGAGTGGGAGGGGCGGGCGGCGGAGGTGTGGGGAGCTCTGTCGCTGGGGTCGGGAGCACTCCGACGGACCACTGGGGTCCTGCGGCCTCGAGGACGGGGAGCAGGAGCAGGGCGCCGAACGCGGCGGCCCAGATCCCGTGCCGGAGTGAGGCCGGTGCGCGCCGGAGCAGACGGACGGCGAGGGCGGCGACGAGAAGGACAGCGGCACCTTTCAGGACCAGGGATAAGAGCACGATCATTGTCCTTGGGAGCGGGCGCGTTGGATAAGGTCGTCGAGCCGGTCGAGGTCGTCGGTCGACAGGTCGGCCGAGGTCTCGTCTAGGAGGGCCGCGACCGCGCGGTCTGGGCTCCCGTCGAAAAACGTGGTCAGCAGGTGCCGGAGCGCGTTCTTGCCCGCGGTCTCCCGTGCCTGGATAGGGAGGTAGACGTAGCGGGGCCCGTCCTGCTCGTGCCGGACATGGCCCTTGTCTTTCAGGATGCGCAGGTGCGTCCGGACCGCGGAATCGCTGGGCGGCTTGTCGAGCGCGCCGCGGACTTCAGCGGCGGATGCCCGCCCCAAGCGGTGGAGGACGTCGAGGACTTCGCGCTCGCGGCGGCTGAGGCGGGGGAGCATAGAGTGTGCTAAAAACGTAGCAGGAGGGTAGGGGTCGCGAGACGAAGAGTCAAGCAGATGTTGTTTTTTTGGCAGGTACCAGAATCGAGTTCGGTGCGTTGCGCGTGCGAGGTCCGGCCGTCGCCTTCGTAGATTTCGGCCCCGGGTTTCACCTCCCGCCTCTTCCGATTCCACCGCGCTCATGGCTCTCCCTGCACAGACCTCAACCCTCCGCCGCGTGATCGTCGGCGTCGCCCTGCTCGGCGTGGTCGTCGTCACCCACCTGGCTCTACAGAAGGCGAATGGGTTCGCGAACGGCTGCACCGGCCTAGGGAGTGAGGTCGCCTTCGACGCGACCGCCGCCACGACGGGCACCACGGCTGGCTGTGCGGCCGTGACCGAGAGCGAGTACGCCGACTTTCTCGGGATCCCCAACATCGCGTTGGGACTGATCTTCTACGTCGTCCTGGCGCTGTTGCGTCTCGGCTATGTGATGATCCGCGACAACCGCCTACGCCTGGCCTCGGGCGCGATGACGAGCGTTGGGTTCGCGTACACGGGCTACCTGGTGTACTTGCAGGCCGCCGTGATCGGTGCGTTCTGCCCGCTCTGCATGGCCTCGGCCGCGATCGTGACGCTGCTGTTCGTCCTGCACGTCGTCGAGCATCGCCGTCTTGGAACGGCGGTCGCCCCGGACAAGCGCCGCCGCGTCACGCCGGAGCCCCAGGGCGTCGGGGCGCTCCGACCGTACAGCCCGGTCCTGGGCGGGTTCGCCGTGTTGCTCCTTCTCACGTTCGGCCTCGGGTCGAGGACGGAGGCGGCCCAGGCGTCGCCCGGTGGACAGGCCAACGTCCAGGGCGTCAACACGCCGACGCCGCGCATCCAGGACGTTACCGGCTCGTGCGACTACGACCCCGACTTCGAGCTCATCACGGACCTCTCTGCCTTTACCGACGGCCCGGTGCTGGGCAACGCGGACTCGGACGTGAGTGTGGTCAAGGTGTTCGATCCCAACTGCCCGCACTGCAAGGACCTGTCGGAGACGATGGACGGGTTCATCGCGGAGAACGGCGAGTCGGCCGCGTACTACTACGTGCCGTACCCGCTGCGTCAGCAGTCGCTCGGGCAGGTCATCGCGCTCAAGCTGGCCGAGGAGGAGGGCAAGTTCTTCGACCTGATGAAGGAGATGTTCGACCGCCAGGACCAGTCCTGGGGCATGACGATGCCGGAGCTGGTCGCGACGGTGACCGCGGCCGGGATGAACGGGGCGGACTTCGAGGCACTGCTGAACGACCAGGAGGCTCTCCAGCCCGTCCTCGATCGTGTCCAAGCCGATGCCGACGCCGTCAATGCGGCGTTTGCGACATCGGGTGGCGGCATCTCGGTGCCGAAGCTCGCCGTCAACGGCCGCGTCGTCGCGTCCACGTTCGCGGCCTACAGCGGCCGGTGCCTCGGCGAGTTTATCGCTCAGGCCGACGCGGCTCCCGTTGAGGTCGAGTAGCCGGCCGCGTCCTCGAGGTCGGACCCGACCTCGAGGTCGGGGGGACGTGGATAGCCGTCCTCGAGGGCTCGGCCCCATCCGCACGGTTCGTCCTCGAGGCCGGCGCGGGGCACCTCTGGGCCGGGGCGGCGTTGGGCAGACATGGCCCAAATCCCTCCCTTCCCGCCCCAGGCGTCCCCAGACTCCGTCGAGGCCGCGGAGAACGCGCTCGACCTGAGGGAACGTGACCTCGACGCGCTCGACGGGCTGTTGGGGCCCGTCGTGGAGCCCCTGAGCGACCTGCTCCCGTTCGGCCCCGCCGTGACCCGAGAGCTCCTGCTCACCGCGATCGTGGTCGTGGTCGTGGCCGCGCTCCGTCGCGTCGCGCTCGCTGTCGTCCGGCGGCGGGCGCCCGAGGACAGTCGCCGGCTGTACCAGTGGAAAAAGACGTCGTCGTACATCGCCGGCGTTGTGCTGACGCTGGCCCTGTTTCAGATCTGGGTCGGGGAGACGGCCAACATCGGCACGTTCCTGGGCCTGCTGACGGCGGGCATCGCGATCGCCCTCCGAGACCCCTTGGTCGACTTGGCGGGGTGGGGATTCGTGCTGTGGCGCCGCCCATTCGTGACCGGCGACCGGATCACGATCAACGGTTTGACCGGCGACGTGGTCGACCAGCGCGTGTTTCAGTTCACGCTCCTCGAGGTCGGCACGAAGACGGGCGCGGGGCAGTCGACGGGGCGGATCGTTCACGTCCCGAACGGGTGGGTGTTCACCAACTCGGTGACGAACCACACGGGGACGTTCGCCTACGTTTGGAATGAGGTGGCCGTCGTGGTCACGTTCGAGAGCGACTGGCGCGGGGCCAAGCGACTCCTGCTCGAGGTCGCCCACGAGTGCGCCGATCACTTGTCGGACGACGCCGAGCGGACGCTGCGGGCGGCGGCGCGGGAGTACTTCATCTTCTACTCCAAGCTCACCCCGACCGTCTACACGTCGGTCGTGGGGGAGGGCGTCCAGCTCACGATGCGCTATCTCGTGGCGCCTCGGCGCGTGCGGGGAAGCGAGCAGGACGTGTGGGAGGCCATCCTGGACCGCTTCGAGGCGCTCGACACCATCGACCTGGCGTACCCAACCACCCGGATGTACCGCAACGACCTCGAGGGCAAGTCAGGCGCCGGCGGCCCTCCGCGGACGGAGGCTTAGCGCGTTCGCGTCCTCGAGGGCGACGGAGACTCCGGCCGCCGCGCGTCCTCGAGGTCGACCGCACCGATCTCGCCCTCGAGGGCAGGACCGCGTCCAGCGGGAAGTGTGGCCCGCGCCGGGTGCTTGCCCTCGACGCCATCGAGCAGCGCGCCGATCGCCTCGAGGTCGGCCTCGAGGTCGCCGGAGGGCTGGAGCGTCCCGACGCATCCGATCTGGCGCCGGCCCCAGTCGAGGGCGACGACCGAGATCGGGACGCCGGCCTCGACGGCCATGCGGTGAAACCCCGTCTTCCACCGCTCGACGGCCGACCGGGTGCCCTCCGGCGTCACCGCGACGAGGGCCGGCTCATCGGCGGTGAGCGCGTCGACGCCGCGGCCGACCAACCCGCCGGGCTGGTCCCGGTCGACCGGGACGCCGCCGAAGACGCGTAGCAACCACCCCAGCGGACCGACGAACAGCTGACGCTTGGCGAAAACACGTACCGAGATCCCACACACCGCCGCCGCCGCCAGCCCGACGATCCCGTCCCAGTTAGAGGTGTGAGGAGCCGCGACCAGAACTTGGTGAGGGCGGTCCGCGAACCCGCCGACAAACCGCCAGCCCATCACGCGCATAATCCAGCGACCCAGGACGCGAGTCCACGCGGGGTACGCCTTCGATGGGATGGAGGGGGGGAGGGCTGGCAGAGCCGCGCCAGGCGGGAGGTGCTGAACCGTGCCCGAGGGGTCAGGTGGCGTGAGCATGGTGCGAAGCTACAGAGGGCGCTCCCGCGTGGGCTGAGCGCCCGGCCTCAGGTCGTTACCTTCGGCCAGACCCCCCGCTCATGTCGACGACGTACGAAGGCCAACTCGTTTCTCCCGATGGCGCTCGCTACGCCATCGTCGCGAGCCGCTTTAACGAGGCCATCGTGTCGCGTCTCGTCGAGGGCGCGCAGCACGCGCTCGCCCGCCACGGGGCGGATCCCGAGGCTGTGGACACGGCGTGGTGCCCCGGAGCCTTCGAACTCCCCATCGTGGCGCAGGCGCTGGCCGAGACCGAGCGGTACGACGCCGTCATCTGCCTCGGCGCTGTTATCCGCGGGGCCACGGCCCACTTCGACTACGTCGCGTCCGGCGTCACGAGCGGCTGCCAGACCGTCGCCCTCGACACGGGCGTCCCGGTCCTGTTCGGCGTCCTGACCGTCGACACGCTGGATCAGGCATGGGAGCGGGCCGGCACCAAGGCCGGCAACAAGGGCGCCGAAGCCGCCGCCGCCGCCGTCGAGATGGTCGACCTTCTTCGCCGCGTCGCGACCGACGCGCCCTCCGCCTAGCCCCGCCCGGCCCCCGACGAGAGATACGCGAACCTGCCCCCTCCGCCCATGCGGAACATGCGCGCACCGCTCGCCCTCCTCGTCCTCTTCGTCGCCCCCGTCTTCGCACAGTCGGCGGAGGGATGGAGAGCCTACCCCTCGTACAACGAGATCTCCGCCTTGACGGCGTCCCCGGACGGCCTGTGGGCCTCGGCCGACGGCGGAGTCTTCTTTTACTCGACCTCGACAGGCGAGCTCGAGACCGTGACCTCGATCGACGGCCTCGAGGGCGGACCCGTCGGCGCTCTCGCGTTCGACGAGGCACGAGGCCTGTTGTGGATCGGGTACGAGAGCGGGGTCGTGGAGAGCCTCGATCCCGACAGCCGCGAGATCCAGAAGGTGTTCGGCGTCTCACGCGCCGACCAGTACGCGTCACGCGGCATCCGCCGGATCGACGTCGAGGACAACGTGCTCTACCTCTCGACCGACTTCGGTGTGGTCGTCCTCGATGCCGATGCGCGGAACGTGCGGAGCGCCTACACCCGCCTGGCCAACGTCGAGGCCGGGACACCCGTCAATGACGTTCTCCTGGCTCCGTTGCCCGACGGCCAGCCCGGGATTTGGGCGGCGAGCGACGGAGGGCTGGTCTACGCCTCACTCGCGACCGACAACCTCCAAGCCCCGGGCGCCTGGACGCGTGCCGACCTCGAGGGCGCGGCGTTCAGCCTGACGGAGTACGACGGCCGCGTGTTCGCCGGCGGAGGGCCGGTCGGGGCGCGAGATCTGTACCGCCGGTCGGACGCGGGAGTCTGGGAGCGGCAGCTCTTCATCGACAACGTCGTCACGGACCTTCTCCGCTTTGGGGACCGGGTCTACGGTCAGTCCCCGACGTTCGTCTACGTCATCCCGCCGTCCGCAGGGGACGCCACCGTCTTCGAGCCGATCGGCGCGACCGTCCAGTCCGGCGTCGTGGTGGGGCCTGACGGCACGGTCTGGGCCAGCGACGACGCCCTCGGACTGTTCCCGATCCCGGACACCGCTCCCGGCGCCGGGCGCATCACGATCACGCCGCAGGTCACGACCCCGCCCGGACCGCTCTCGACCAACATCACCGACATCGACGTCGGCGCGGACGGCGTGCTCTGGCTGGTCACGGAGACGCTGGAGTCGGCCGGGTTCGCGTCGGTGGGGCGCCTCGAGGGCGAGACGTGGACGGCGTACCGCTCGAACGATCCGAGCATCGACATCGCCCGGCAGTCCTTTCGCGCGGCGTCCGTCGGGCCGGACGGGTCGTTCTACGCAGGCTCGAACGGAGATGGCGTCACGGTCTTTCCGCCCGACGGCAGTGCCGAGGGGGCCGTCAACTACACGCCTTCAAACTCGTCGCTCCGCACGGCTACGGGCGAGCCAAACTTCGTCGTCGTCGACGATGTCGCTTTCGAGGACGACGTCGTCTGGATGCTGAACGCGTCGAGCCTGCCGCTCCATCGGTTCGATGGCGAGCAGTGGGTCGGGTTTCCCTACCCGGCAGGGATTCCCGCGACGGCGGCCGCCAAGCAACTCGCCATCGACGAGTTCGGCCAAAAGTGGATCGCCCTCGAGGGCGCCGGGCTCGGCGCGTGGGACACCGGTGACGACCCTCTCTCCGCAGCCGACGACCGGGCCGTCCGCTTTACGGGCGGCGGCAGCGGTTCTGGGATTCCCGGAAACGAGGTCGTTGACGTCGTCGTGGACGGCCGGGGGCGCGTCTGGATCGGGACCGACCGCGGAGTCGCGTTCGTGTTCTCGCCGAGCCAGGCGTTCGGCGGCAGCCCAGAGCTGGCCACGCCGCAGTGGCCCCGCCTCGAGGACGGTCGCGACTTCCTGCTCCGCGATGTCGAGGTGTTCGACCTCGAGGTCGACCCCGCAGGGCAGGTCTGGGTCGGAACGTCGAGCGGCGCCTACCTCATCAACGCGGACGGCGACGGCCTGGTCCGCACCGTGACCGCCGCCACGAGCCCGCTCCCGAGCGACGGCGTGTTCTCGATCGCTGTCGATCCGGGCTCGGGCCGCGTGTTCTTCGTGACCAGCGAAGGGCTGTTCAGCTCACCTGGCGACGCGACGCGATTCGACCCGCGCTCGGAGGAGCTCGTCGCGGCGCCCCAACCGTTCCGCCCGGCCGAGAGCTCCGAGGGAGTCGTCGTTCGCGGCTTGTCGTCTCCGACGTCCCAGGTCCGGGTCGTCACCGTCGCAGGGGACGTCGTGTTCTCAGCGGATGTCTCGGGCGGCTCGTTCCGCTGGGACGGTCGCGATCAGCAGGGGCGGCCCGTCCCTTCCGGTGTCTACTTGGTGGCGGCGGTGGGATCCGACGGTTCGTCGCGGGCCGGCAAGGTGGCGGTTCTCCGGTAGCGTCCTGCTCGCGTCCCTCTGCAGATTTTCACCGTCACAGTGGAGCGAGCGGGGTCTGCCCTCGTAGATTTGCGGTACCGTGCTTGCACGGAGATGGTGGCTGTAGCTCAGTTGGTTAGAGCGTCCGGTTGTGGTCCGGAAGGTCGCGGGTTCAACCCCCGTCAGCCACCCTCGGCGTCTCTATGGCGCCACCCCGCCGCGTTCGTCTAACGGTTAGGACGCCAGGTTTTCATCCTGGTAATAGGGGTTCGATTCCCCTACGCGGTACTGAGGCCTCCGGCTACGCTGAGCCGAGGCCGATGCGCCATGAGGCTGAGGAACTCGCCGAGGCTGGACGGGAGCTTCGCCGTGGTGGTCTCTTTCACGGACCAGTCGCGGTAGATTCGGCCCGCCTCGTCTGCGAAGTCTCCCTAGGTCAGGTCCGACGAGCACCCAGTGGCCACAACGCGGGCGTCCTTGTGACCGCCATCGAGGGCGGTTCGTTCGAAGGTGCCCTCGAGGGGGCGCTGGCTCAGAGAGACGACCGAGCGTTCGTCGGGCAGGTCTGGAGAGTCCCCAGCCGACACGGGCCGTGGCCTCCACGCGGGTACGTCGGAACAGATGCGTCCTCTCACACCCGGCTCCCGGCCGCACACACCGTACGAGCTGCGGTGTGTGGGGGTCAGTCAGCGAGAGACGCTTCCCCGACGTCCGAGCGGTCCCACGTCGCCGAGAACCGAAGGAAGCCGTCGAGCGTCGCCGGGAGCTCGGACATGCGGACCAGACCCATCGACCAGGCCGAGAAAAGGCGCGGCCCGGCGTCCTCGAGGCCGGAGGCGAGGTCGCCGCGACCGAGCACCTCGAGGTCGGTGTGACGAGGGTCTTCAGAGATGGCGTCGTAGAGCGCCTCGACGGTGTCCTCGGGTCCCTCGAGCCACTGCACGAACTGGCCCGAAGCGGTCACGATGGCCTCGATCCGACCGTACAAGAGCAGCCCGGTCACGCCCAAGACCCTGTTCCGGACCGTGGCCTCCTCGATGATGTCGTTGAGGTCCCGTGCCATGAGACCAGGGCGGGACGTGGAGCGATAGAGGAGGGCGTGCATGATCGGCAAACGGGGTGCGACGCCGTCGAGTCTCCACCCGGCCTCAGTTCAGGATTCCCCCTGTCCCCGCCACGCCAACCGGAACGTGAGCAAGAGCCCGAGGGGCGCCAAGGCAGGGTGCATCGGCTCGGGCCACAACGCCCACCCCAGCAAGGCCACGATCGTCGCCCCGGCCGCTGCCCAGGCGTACCGACGCCCTACCGTTCCGAGGTCGGGCCGTAGAAACGCGACCGCCGCGACCGCGTGCGTAGGCCACATCCAAAGCAACTCGACATTGGCTTCGGTCACGTAGTGGTCCGTCGCGATCCAGAGCAGGAGCAGAATCGTTCCGGCGCCTCCGACGGCCGCCAAGAGGGCCGCGTCGCCCCAGCGGGCCGCCTTCGAGGGCCGGCCTCGAGGCCGAATCACGGTCGCGGTGACGGTGCCGACGAACAGAACCCAGGCGAGAGCCGTCGGCCATGGAAAGGCGGGCTCGGGGACGTCGGCGCCCTCGACCCAGAACACGGTGTCTCGCTGGGCGACCAGCGGCTCTCCGTCGACGGTCGCGTCCTCGAGGGCGGCGGAAAGGGCGTCGGGCAGGAAGATGGCTTCCCTTGGCTGGGCCTCTTGGTCCATGGGCGTGCCCAAGCCGAGCATCGTCCCCAGGTCGACGAGCGGGTGCCCGGCGGCGTACGGGCGGACCAACTCGCGGAACGTAACGGCCTGCTCGGGCGGCTCGAGCCGGACAGGAGGGTGGCCCGTACGGGTCAGGGCTTGGTTGACGACCTCGAGGAGCCGCGTCGAGCAGTTGTCGCGGAGGAAGTCGTAGCGGTAGCTCCGGTTCTGGGGGAGCGCGTTCGTCTCCAGGATGTCGTAGAGCGCGCGGACGGTCTCGGCCTCGAGGGCGAGCGTTTGCTCGATGACGGGCCGCCCGAGAAAGCGATACTTGGCGACTTCGTCGGCGTACGGCGCGGCGTCCAGGATGTAGTCGAGGCGGCCGGACAGGAACCGCAGCGTGAAGTTGGGCTGCTCGAACGAGAACGTGCCGTAGTTGTAGGCCCGGTCCAGACCGGCGGCGGCGTCCTCGATGCGGAGCGCGTTGTGGCCCCACAGGCTGTAGACCTCGTCGCCGGGGAGCATGGTCAGCAGCGAGACCCGCGCGGAGTCGGAGAGCCCGACGTTTCCAGTTGGGGAGGGCGTCTGACCGGTGACGGGAGCAGCTAGGACGAAGGCGAGAAGAACCAATGGGCGCATGGCCCGAAACTAGGGGCTGACGGAATCCTCAAGCCCCGTGGCCTTACGCCACCTGTTCATATCTGAACGCGTCGAGGTCTTCCGGGGCCTCGATCACTTCGATGACGCCGTCACAATCGGTGCAGCGGAAGACCACGCGCGTGGGGCGCGCATGAGTGCCGGTGATGAACCGGAGTCCGCTGAGGCCTCCATACTCACGGCGCTCCTTGGCGTGTGGATGGTGGCGGTCTCGGTCCTCGCACTCGCACGGAGTCTCCGTCGAGCTAGCTCGCGCGGCGCGCGGCGGAGCCAAGGGGAGGCGTGGCCGAGCACGAAGGCGCTGGGCAGTAGTCGCGACGAGCTCTTCCTCGTCCGACCTCTGCCTCTCCGACCACCCCTCCACGGCCCGGTCGAGGGACCACTGCCCAGATCCCCACACGACGAACACGAGCAGGAGCGCCAGCACGAACGCTGAGAACGCGAACGACTGACCCAGAATCCCGCTCTCCGGAAGGTGAACGAGGAACGCCGCGCCAGCTAGCGCCGGGACTTGCACAGCAGCTGCCACCCGCGTAGCGATGCCGAGGGCCAGGAAGAGTCCTCCCACCAAGTGCGACAGTCCGACATAGTGGGCCATCGACAGCGTCGCGAACGGACTCTCGCTGCCGGACGGGATGAGGTCGGCCAGCGACGACGGGTCGGCCAGAAAGGTGACGCCTCGGATGGCGAGCCCGATCCCCAGATAGATCCGGACGACGTCGAGCGCTGCCGATCGGTTGGACTCGGCCCAGCTGAAGAGTGGTTTCATGTCGATTCACAGGTTTCAGGAATGAATGAAATGGTGAAGTGAGCCATTTGGTCCGTCAGGTCGTCAAGGCGGGGGAAGTCCTGATTAGTCATGGGCTTGGTTTCCTGTTTCGCGCGGTCAGAGCGCGCACAAAGGCACATCCGCCCGTCACGCCGGAGTAGGTTGCTCCGCCCGACCTCGATGATTCGTGACCCGAAAGGAGAAAGCCCGCGCCGTCCTCGATCGCCTGAGCGACGCGATCCCCGAGCCCGAGACCGAACTCGCCTACCGGACCCCGTTCGAGCTGCTGATCGCCGTGATCCTGTCGGCGCAGTGCACCGACAAGCGCGTCAACATGATCACGCCGGCCTTGTTTGAGTCGTACCCGACGCCGGAGCTGATGGCGCGTGCGTCCGCGGACGAGATCCTGCCGTTTATCGCGTCGATCTCGTTCCCGAACAACAAGGCCAAGGCGCTCGCCAAGACCGCGCGGATGTTGGTGGACGATTTCGGCGGTGAGGTGCCCCGCGCACACTCGGACTTGGTCAAGCTGGCCGGCGTCGGCCGGAAGACCGCGAACGTCGTCGTTTCCGTCGCCTTTGGCCAGGCCGCCATCGCCGTCGACACCCACGTGTTCCGCGTCGCCAACCGGATCGGGATCGTCAAGGACAAGGCGACCCCGGACGCGGTCGAGAAGGGGCTGCGCCGTGCGATCCCGCGCGAAGAGTGGGCGGACGCGCACCACTTGTTCATCCTGCACGGTCGGTACACGTGCCTGGCGCGATCGCCGACGTGCGGCGTGTGCCCCGTGACCGACCTGTGCGACTACTACGCCGCCCTCGAGTCGTTGCCTGCCGACCTCGAGGGGCTCGATCCTAAACAGGGCCGCTACTTCTCGAAGACCGCGGGCCGCTACTTCGACGAGCCGGCCTCGAAGACGGACCGCCGAGGCGTCGAGCAGATCGCGGACCCGTGGTCGGGCTCGATGAACGTGTACGACTCGAGGACGGGGCGCACGACGAAGCGCGTGAAGGACTACCGGATCTAAAGCTGGGACCAGCGGCCCGCTCGAGTCCCTCGTCCTCGAGGACGACAGGTCTCCTGCTCTCGAGGCCGCGTTCACGAAGCGACGAGCGCTCGACGCTTAGGCGTGCCGCTCCGGCCTCGAGGTCGGATCTTGGATCGCCGCCGCCACCCATTCCCGTGAAGCTGCTCTCCGACTTCAAGACCTTCGCCCTCCGCGGCAACCTGGTCGATCTCGCGATCGGGTTCACCGTCGGCGCGGCGTTTACGACCGTCGCGCGGTCGCTCGTGGACGACTTGCTGATGCCTCCGCTGGGGCTCATCCTCGGCAAGACCGACTTTTCGGACTACTACCTCTTGCTCCGAGAGGGCGACGCCGCACCGGGGCCGTACGACACGAAGGAGGCGGCCGAGGTGGCCGGCGCTGTGACGCTCGACTACGGCGAGTTCTTGACCAACCTCCTGACGTTCCTGGTGATTTCCATGGCCGTGTTCGCCGTCGTCCGGCTGGTGACACGGGCGAGCCAGGCCATCCAAGACGAGTTCGGGGAGGCCGACGAGCCCGAGACGCCGGAGACCAAAAAGTGCGCGTACTGCCGTGTGACGGTCCCGTACAAGGCGAGCCGGTGCCAGCACTGCACGTCGTTCCTCGGCACCGATGGCGGCCCACTTCATCCCGACGCCGCCATCACGCCGGGGTAGCGTCCTCGAGGGCGGCACCACGGCCTGAGCCCCTCGTCGATTCTGCGGCCTCGAGGTCGGCGAACGCGGATCTTTCCATCGTCCCCAACCAGCGGCCCCTTGATCCGAAAGCACCTCCTCTTGATCCTCGACGGCTACGGCATCGCCGACGACCCCTCGGTCTCCGCCGTCGACGCGGCCGAGACGCCGTTCCTCGACGACCTGTTCGCGACGGCGGCGACCTCGACGCTGGAGGCGTCCGGCCGAGCGGTCGGGTTGCCGGCCGGGCAGATGGGCAACTCGGAGGTCGGGCACCTCAACCTGGGAGCCGGGCGCGTGGTCTACCAGGACATCACCCGGATCGACAAGGCGATCGAGGACGGGGAGATCATGGCGAACCCGGCTCTGCGCGCGGCCGTGCAGCACGCCCAGGCCGGGGGCACCAAGCTCCACCTGATGGGTCTGCTCAGCGACGGGGGCGTCCACTCGCACCTGCGCCACGTCGCGGCACTGCTCCACCTCGCCGCGGCCGAGGGCCTAGAGGCCGACCGCGTCGTGATCCACGCGTTTACCGACGGCCGCGACACCGCCCCGGACGGCGGGGCCGGCTACGTGCGCGACCTCGAGGACGCCATCGAGGCGGCCGGCGTCGGCGTGGTCGGGTCGGTCGTGGGGCGGTACTGGGCGATGGACCGCGACGAGCGCTGGGAGCGAACCGAGAAAGCGTACCGACTCCTGACGACGGGGGAGGGGACGGGCTACTCGGATCCCGCCGCCTTCCTCGAGGAGAGCTACGCCGCCGGCACCACCGACGAGTTCGTCGAGCCCGGCCGGCTCGGGGACGGCGCCGGCACCCGCATCGAGGACGGCGACGCGGTCGTGTTCTTCAACTTCCGCTCGGACCGCGGTCGGCAACTCACCCGCGCGTTTAGAGAGCCGGGCTTCGACGGGTTCGACCTCGAGGTCGTGCCAGACGTCCACTACGTCACGATGACGTCGTACAGCGCGGCCTTCGACGTCCCGGTCGCCTTCGTCAAGGACGACTTGCCGGGCGTGTTGGGAGAGGTCATCGCGGGGGCGGGACTGACGCAGCTCCGCGCGGCCGAGACCGAGAAGTACCCCCACGTCACGTTCTTCTTTAACGGCGGTCGCGAGATCCAGTACCCCGGCGAGGAGCGGATCCTGGTCCCGAGTCCCAAGGTGGCGACCTACGACCTCCAGCCCGAGATGAGCGCCCCCGAGCTGTCGCGACGCGTGGCCGAAGCCATCCGCGAGCGAGCGCCGGACTTGGTCGTCCTGAACTTTGCCAACCCCGACATGGTCGGGCACACGGGCGTCTTCCAAGCCGCCGTCGCCGCCGTCGAGGCCGTGGACAACGCCGCCAAGACCGTCGTCGAGGCCGCCCTCGAGGGCGGCTACACCGTCGAGGTCTTGGCCGATCATGGCAACGCCGACAAGATGCGCAACCCGGACGGCTCGCCCCACACCGCCCACACAACGGTCCTGGTCCCCCACGCGATCCTGGGCGGCGGCTTCGAGGGCGACCTCGCGCCCGGCGCCCTGGGCGACGTCGCCCCGACGATCCTGTCGCTCATGGGACTCGGCGCCCCGCCCTCGATGACCGGCACGCCGCTGGTCGAGGTGTAACCTCGGGACCGCCGCGACGCTACGAACGGTCGCCCTCGAGGCCGACGAACTCGACCCCTCCCCGCTATGGAGCCCATCGCTCAGTACGAGATCCCGTTCCTGCACCCGCTGGCGGTGCACTTCCCGCTCGTGCTGCTCCTGCTCGGGGCTGGGGCTGCCGCGTTCTACTTGGTGCTCGGGCGTGGCGTGTGGCGACAGGCCGGTCTCATCCTTTTCGCGCTGGGCGCCCTCAGTGCGTGGGCGGCGGGGGAGACCGGACACGACTTGTACAACGCCGTCGAGGGCGACCCCGTCGTCGAGGACGTGGTAGGTCTCCACTCCGACGGGGCGCGCTGGACGTTGTGGACGAGCGTGATCGGCACCCTCGCGTTTGGGCTGGCCTCCGCGGCGCGTCTCCGCCGCCCCAAGCCGGTCGAGGGCGAGGAGCCGTCGCCCTCGAGGCCGCGCGAGCCGCTGTGGGGACGCGTGTTGGCGTTCGTGCCCGCGTTCGTCGCCGCCGCTCTCGTCGCGTGGACGGCCCACTTGGGCGGCATCATGGTGTGGGGCGTGCCTCGGTGACGTCCGTGTGAAGGATGGCGCGCGTCGGCGCGACCGAGCGGCTAGATTCGTTGGTACCCGGTCATGAATCGTCCCCCCGACCATTCCCTTTCGTCGCGCGAAGAGGACGTCCTGCGTCGCGTCGTGCAGAACTTTATCGACACGGCCTCGCCGGTCGGGTCGAAGGCCCTGGCCGAGCACGTCGACGTGTCGAGCGCGTCCGTCCGCGCGACGATGCGCAGCCTCGAGGACGCGGGGTACCTCGGGCACCCGCACACGTCGGCCGGACGCGTCCCGACCGAGGCCGGCTACCGCCTCTACGTGGACGACCTGATGGACGTCACGGGGCTCTCCGCGCGCGAGGCCACTTTGCTGCGGGAAAGCGTCCGACGCCGTCTGGGCGATAAGGAGGCCATCGCTCGCGATACCAGCCGTCTCTTGGGCCGCCTCAGCCAGCTGCTGGGCGTCGTCCTCACACCCCGCTTGTCGACGGGCGTCCTGGACCGCATCGAGGTCGTCCCGCTCGGCGGTTCTCGCGTCCTGTTCGTGCTCGCACTGAGAGGAGGCCACGCCCGCACGCTATCGGCCGAGGTCGACGCCGAGGTCCGCTCTGACGCCCTCGACGCGATCGTCCAACGTCTCAACGAGCGCCTGGCCGGTCACACCCTGGAGGAGATCCGCCGGACGGGCCGCGAGCGTGTCCAGGACCTGGCCGACGACGACCGCACCGGCATCGTCCGCGTCGTGCTGCGCGACGGCCCCGACCTGTTCCGCCAACCGCCCTCGAGGCGCGCCGCGATCGGCGGCGCTCAGCACCTTGTCTCCCAGCCCGAGTTCGCGCGTCCCGAGTGGGTCCGCGACGTGGTCGAGCTCGCCGAGAGCGAGGACGTGGTGATCCACCTGCTCGAGCGTCCTCGACTGCTCGACGGCGACCCCGACCGCGCCCTCGTCCTCATCGGCCGCGAGGTCGAACGCGGGCGCCCCGACGGTCCGACCTACTCCGTCGTGACGGCCCCGTACCGCTCCGGCGATGGCGTGGGCGCGGTCGCCGTCTTGGGACCCACGCGAATGGACTACGGCCGCGCCGTCGGCCTGGTCGAGTACGTCGCCGGCCTGCTCGGCGACACGCCCGACGACTAACCCGCCCTGCCGGATTCGGGCGCGTCGTCCTCGAGGGCGGTGCACGCCACCCGCGAGTCGCCGTCCCATTCGCCCCGATCTCCCCACCCGTTTCGTTCGACCCGGGCCGTTTCCAGCCGCATCTTCCTACCGCCGACGATTTCTGAGTCTCTAATGCCTGATCGCCCTGTGGCACCTTCCGACGCCCACTTCGACACCGACGACGCCCTCGAGGACGAGACGCAGCCGATCCCCGAGCCGGACTCCGAATCGGACCCGTCCGACGCCGACCTCGACGTGCAGCGCCTGCAGGACCGCCTGCTCCGCGTCACCGCCGAGTACGACAACTACCGCCGCCGTTCGGTCTCGGACCGCGAGGAGGCCGTCCGTCAAGGCCGTCTCGGCGTGCTGCTCCCCGTCCTCGAGGTCTACGACGACCTGCGCCGCTCGCTCGACGCGTCGCGCCGCGCCGCCAAACAGGACGCCGGCTCCGCGTCGTTCGACGCGCTGAGTCAGGGCATCGAGCTCGTCTACCAGAAGTTCGCCGACGCCCTCGACAAGGTCGGAGTCGAGCCCATCGAGGCCGTCGGGAAGCCGTTCGACGAGGACCAGCACGAGGCGATGATGCAGCAGGCCGCCACCGACGACGCCGAGTCCGGCACGGTCCTCGCTGAGATCCAGCCCGGATACCGACTCGGTGACCGCGTCGTCCGCCATGCCCGCGTCATCGTCGCCGAATAACCCATGCCCGAGACCGCCGAGCGCGACTACTACGAGATCCTGGGCGTCACCCGCGAGGCGACGTCCGACGAGATCAAAAAGGCCTACCGCAAGCGGGCGATGCAGTCGCACCCCGACCGCAACCCGGGCGACGCTGAGGCAGAGGCCCTTTTTAAGGAGGCCGCCGAGGCCTACGAGGTGCTCTCCAACCCCGAGAAGCGGGCTCGCTACGACCGGTTCGGACGCGCCGGAGTCTCCGGTGCCGGCGGCGGTGGGCAGGCCGGGTTCTCGGACATCTCCGACATCTTCTCGGCCTTCTCCGACATTTTCGGAGGGGGAGGAGGCGGCCCCTTCGGCGACGTGGGCGGCCAGCGCCGTCGGCGCGGCCAGGGCCGGCCGGGCAGCGACTTGCGAGTCCGGCTGTCGCTCTCGCTCGAGGAGATCGCGGAAGGCGTCGAGCGCCAGCTGAAGCTCCGCAAGTTCGTCGGGTGCGACAACTGCGAGGGGACCGGTGCCGAGGACGGTGAGGCCGGGTTCCAAACCTGCCCGACGTGTGAGGGCGTCGGCGAAGTGCGTCAGGTCTCGACGTCGTTCTTCGGCCAGTTCGTCAACGTCCAGGCGTGCCCAACGTGCGACGGCGAAGGCCGGACCATCACGGACCCGTGCCACGTCTGCGACGGCGAGGGGCGCGTCAAGGGCGAGGAGGAGGTGACCGTCGAGGTCCCGCCGGGCGTCTCGAGCGGCCACTACCTCCAGATCCGGGGTTCGGGCAACGCCGGGCTCCGCGGTGGCCCGCCGGGAGCCCTCCGCGTCGAGATCGAGGAGCAGCCCCACGAGCACTTCGAGCGGGAAGGTCTCGACATCGTCCACGACCTGTTCCTCTCATTCCCCGACGCCGCGCTCGGCACCGAGTCGACGGTCCCGACGCTTCGAGGCCGGGCCAAGCTCCAGGTCGAAGCGGGCATCCAGAGCGGCCGGATCCTGCGGATGCGGGGCCGAGGACTCCCCGAGGTCGGCGGCGGTCGCCGTGGCGATCAACTCGTCCGCGTCCACGTCTGGACCCCGGAGTCGCTCTCAGAGCCTCTACGCGAGGCGCTCGAGCAGCTTCGCCTCGAGCCCGATCTCAAGCCGGCTCCACCAAAGAACCGCAAAAAGGGATTCTTCAGTCGCGTCAAGGACGCCTTCACGGGCTAGCCGTCCTCGAGGCGGCCCCAGTGCTTGCGATGACGTGGTGAGAGAAGGAGAGCCGCGCCCGTTCTCGAGGTCGAGCAACGTCCGCCCTCGAGGCCGCGAACCGCGCACGGTGTGCCTCGTCACAGCGCCCGTGTCTACTCCTCCCACCGATCTCCGCCCCGAGCGGCCGGCCTCCGTCCCCGCGACGGGAGAGGCCCTCCGCTACGCCTTGCGCGACCTGCCGTCGCCCGTCGCCGTCGTGACGACGGACCCTGGAGAGCCGCGCGGGGCGACCATCGGATCGTTCGCGAGCGTCTCGCTAGATCCGGCCCTCGTGTCCTTTAACGTGACGCACGGCTCGTCGCTGCACCAGGCGCTCTCGCAGGGCCGAGGCTGGGCCGTCCACCTCCTCGCGTCGACCCAGGCCGACGTCGCGGAGCACTTTGCGCGTCCCGACCTCGAGGGCGATCGGCAGCTCGAGCCGTTCGCTCACGTCCGGGGCGACGGGCCGCCTCTATTAAGAGGTGCGCTCTCGATCTTGCTCTGCGAGCCCCACGCTCGCTTCGAGGCCGGTGACCACACGGTGTTCGTCGGCCGCGTGACCGACGTGGTCGATGGGAGTGGGGTTGACCCACTGCTGTACTACCGCCAGTCGTACCGCGCGATCGGCGAGACGGTGTAGCGCCCTCGAGGACGGCGTCAGCTCTGGGTCGGGATCTCGCGGCCTTGGTAGGCTCCGAGTCCGAACAGCGCGAAGTCGTACCGCGCGGGGTCCTCTGGAGAAAGAGAGCGGCAGACGTCCGTCAACTCTTGGACAGCCCGCCAGTCGTCGTAGCGGCGCGAGAGCAGTCCGAGCCGCCTCGCCTGCGTTCCGGTGTGGACGTCGAGGGGGATGACGAGTTGGGACGGATCGACCGAGGACCAAACCCCAAGATCGACCGGTCCGGGACGGGTCATCCAGCGTGCGTACATCGACAGCCTTTTGCACGCGCTCCCGGTCGACGGCCGCGCCAGGTGCTTCGACCGCATCCCCGCGTCTGGGACGATGGTCAGCAGCGTGTCCGAGAACGTCTGAATCGCGGGGCCGATGTCTCTGTCGGCCTCGAGGCCGCGCACGAACAACGCCTCGAGCGACCCGACGTCCTCGAGGACGGCCCGCACGGACCGCGTGAGCGCCACCGCGTCGGCCGACGAGAACGTCCGGTGCTTAAAGCCCTCGAGGGCACTCGATCCGGGCGAGAACCCACGGACAAACTGCGCCGGGCGGCCGTCCATCCGCTCGACCAGGTCGGCCAGCTTCGACAAGATGACCGAGCGGCGTCCCCAGGCGAGGACCGCGGCATAGAGCCCGATCACCTCTTGGTCGGCGGGGTCGTCGAACGCGTGGACGACCGAGATCGGATCGTCCTCGATGAACGCGGTCCGTTCGTACCGCTCGACGAGCGGGTTCAGCAAGGCGCCGGTCTCCTCCGTCGTCATGGAGCCGGCGCCCGGTTCGTCCTCGAGGCCGATTACTCGCCGGACGGCTTGCCGACCGTCTTGCCTTGGTCGCCGGCCTCGTCGGTCGCGACGGGGTCCGCGGCGTTGGCGACGGCGTCCGTAGCGGTGTCCGTGTCGCGCTCGACCACGAGCGTGACGTCATTCACGAGAGCGGCGAGAGCGCCGACGGCTGCGAGCACGGGCGTCGCG
>NZ_JBARYR010000236.1:0-3314 GCF_049648075.1 Rubrivirga sp.
TTGTGGCCCAGACGGACCTCGGCGCCCTTGCCCTCGAGGGTGTCGCGCGTGTACTGGCGGAGTTCGGGGTCGTACCCGCCGAGCGGCAGTCGGTCGCCGTCGACCAGGACGACGCGCGCGCGCTCGACCGGAACGCGGGGGAAGTCGCGAGACAAGACCGAGAACAGCTCGCGCAAGGCCCCCGCCATCTCGACGCCGGTCGGCCCGCCGCCGACCACCGCGACGGTCAACGCCCCGTTGGATTCGCCGGCCTGAGGGCTCTCGATGAGCGACGGGTTCCGCGCGACGGCCTCGAACTGGCGGAGCACGTGGCTCCGGAGCGCGACGGCGTCCGGGACGTTTTTGATCGCGAAGCCGTTCTCGCGCGCGCCCTCGACGCCGTAGTACGCCGTCGACGCGCCCGGCGAGAGCACCAGGGCGTCGTACGTCAGATGCTCCCCGGTCTCGAGCACGACGCGTCTCTCATCGAGGTCGAGGGAGGCCACGAGCCCCAACCGCACGTCGGCGTTGCCCTGATCGCGCGTGATGTGCCGGACCGGCTGGGTAATGTCATCGACGTCGAGGCCGGCCGTGGCGACCTGGTAGAGCAGCGGCTGGAACGTGTGGTAGTTGTTCCGGTCCACCAGCACGACGTCGACGGCGGCGTCCTCGAGGGCGGCCAGGCACTCCAATCCGCCGTGTCCAGCGCCGACGATCACGACGCGAGGACGAGTGCCGGGCGGTAGGTCGAACGAATGCATCGGTCCCTCGGGAGTGGGCCGTTGGTACGTCGGCCGATGCCTTTCGTTGAGGTGACCCGGTGAAGCCGGTGATGGGCTCGGGAAGCACCTGAACCGACGTACAAATGCCGCAAGGCGGAAACGAATGACGCGCCGCGGCATAGCCTGATCGAAACTCCCCTACAAACCATGCCAATCCGTACCGTCACCTCGACCGCCGTCGCCCTCGCGGCCATTCCCTTCGCCGTCGGCACGTTCGTCTGGCGAGCACTCTCCGTCAGCCACGACGTCAGCGTCACCGTCGACCCGTTCGAGGTCGACCTCCAGCTCCGCGAGCGCAACGACGACTGAGCCTTCCGCCCTCGAGGTCGCGTTCGTCCTCGAGGGCGGCTCTAGAACCCGCGCGCTTCGGTCAAGAGGACGCGCCAGCGGCCGGCGTCGTCGCGGCGCAGCGTGACCGCGCTCACGTCGGAGACGCCTCCGGTAGCACGACCTGCTCGCAGGAGGACGTGCAGCACGTCCCCGTCCTCGACGCGTCCGACGACGGCGCGCATTGGGCGGGGAGGACCCCAGATGCCGAGGGCATCGAGGGCAGCGAGTTGGAGGGCGGTCAAATCGCGGTCGGTCAGGTTGGCTGGCCGGCGCTCGGTCGGCCGACGTCCCAACACATCCGCGGCATTGAACGACGCTCGGGCGTCACCGTCCTGAACGCGAACCGTGGGGCCGTCGAACCGGAGCATCGCGACGGCGTCCGGTCGGACCGCGGCCCACGAGTCCGGGTGCAGGAGGTCTGCGACCCTCCCCCACTGCCTCCGACTCACGGCATCGACAAACGCCTGGGCCGTGTCTCCTGCATCGAGGTCGGCAGCGGCTGACGGGCGTGGAGCCGGCGGATCGGCTCTCGGAGTCTCACGATCCCGCCTCGGCGGAAGCGGCCGGGCCGGCTCCGACGACGTGCCCTCTACGATGCCGATCCGCTCTCGCAGCGACCGGGCCACGCGCCGCGCCTCTGCCGCATCGAGCCCGACGATCATGACGAGTCCATTAGCGACGCCGCCCTCGATGCACGGCGCGGATAGCAGTGTCCCCCGGTGTAAGACCGCCAGTGCCGAGCCCGACCTCGAGGTCGTGACCTGGGCCAACCGCGCGGCGGCGTCGCCCTCGAGCCAGACCGAGACGGCCGCTCCTCCCCCGTCGTCGACCTCGAGGCCGACCGACTGGATCTCTTGCGGCACGAAAGTGGCGACGGTCTCACCGATCCAAACCTCGAGGCCGCCCAGTTGCGACCGGCGCATGCCGTCGGTGTCGCCATCGGCTTCGCTTGTCACGGCGGCTCGGAGTTCGACGCCGTCCTGGGCCGAGACCAGGGTCGTGCCGAAGAGGACCAGAAGCGCGAGACGAATCATCGGCCGAGACAACGACTAGGCCGCCGCGTCCGTGCCCTCGTGACCGTGATGGTCGCCGTGCTCCTTGACGTAGCGGCGGTTGTACTCACGCTCGTACTCGCCGTCGACCTCCTTCTCTGTTTGGACGCGGTCAAAGGCGGGGTTGTCAGGGTCGAGGGCCACGTCGTCCTGGGCTGGCTTGGTGAACACCCGCATGGCTTGGGGCGCCTCGCCGTCGGAGATGGCGGGGTCGCGGTCGGCGTCGCTGCCGGGTTCGGGGGTCGTGCTCATGGGTCTAGTTGTCGTGTGGCCTCGGTACGCCCTCGAGGGCGGAACGTTCGCCGTCCTCGCGGAGAACCAGGCCCGTGTCCGGAGCTGCGGCACAAAACGCGGACGCCCCTAGAGCGACGAGGAGCAACCCTATCGGCTGAGGTAGAGATTCCGCATCTCGAACGGCTTCGCGATCTGCTCCGCCGTGATGTCGTCCACGAACGCGATCGCCTCGCCGGTCGACTTCATCTCCGGGCCAAGCTCCTTGGTCACCTCGGGGAACTTGTCCCACGAAAAGACCGGCTCCTTGACCGCGAAGCCTGTCAAGGACGACTCGAGGTCGCCGGCCTCGCGGAAGTCCTTGAGTTTGGCGCCCATCATCAGCTTGGCGCCGATCCGAGCGACCGGCACGCCCGTCGCCTTGGCCACGAACGGGACCGTCCTCGAGGCCCGCGGGTTGGCCTCGATCACGTAGACGTGGTCGACGCCGTCGACGGTCTGGACGGCGAGCTGCGTGTTCATCATGCCGACGACCCCCAAGCGCTTCGCGATCTGGGCGACGGTCTCCTCGATGACCCCGATGGTCTCGTCGCTCAGCGAGAACGGCGGGATCACGGCCGTCGAGTCGCCCGAGTGGACGCCGGCCGGCTCGATGTGCTGCATCACGCCCGCGATCCACACCTCGTCGCCGTCGCACAGGCAATCGACGTCGACCTCGATGGCGTCCTCGAGGAAGCGGTCGAGCAGGATCTCGTTGTTGGGGAACAGGGTCAGGATGTTGGCGACGTAGTCGGCCACCTCGTCCTTGTTGATGGCGATCCGCATGCCCTGGCCGCCCAAGACGTAGCTCGGCCGGACCAGGATCGGGTAGCCGATGCCCTCGGCGACGGTGACGGCGTCCTCGACGGTCGTGGCCATGCCGTAGGGTGGGAACGGAATC
>NZ_JBARYR010000237.1:0-5889 GCF_049648075.1 Rubrivirga sp.
GTCCGTCGCGCCCGGGTTGACGGCGTTGACGGTCACGCCCCGAGGCGCGAGCGCCGCCGACAGGCTTTTGGCCAACGGCACGAGCGCGCCCTTCGACGCGACGTAGGCCAACTCGCCCGGCATCGGCGCCGATTGCTGGCCCGAGGTCAGGAGCACGACGCGCCCGCCCGGTCGGTCGTCGTGCTGCGCCGCGAAGGCCTGGACGAGCAACAAGGTCGCGCGCACGTTGACCGCCAGGTGCCGGTCGATCTCGTCGCCCTCGAGGTCGCCCAGCCCACCCATCGTGCTGTACGTGTGGTTGGCGACGACGATGTCGAGGTGTGGGCCGGCTGCGCCGACCTGACGGTTCGAGGCCGAGGCCACGACACGTTCTGGGGCGCCCGGTGCTGCCAGGTCGTCCTCGAGGCCGTGGACGTCGGTGCCATGACGGCGGAGCTCGTCGAGCAGGGGCTCGAGCCCGCCGCCGTCGGCACCCCACGGCATCTCGGCGTCGTACGGCCGAAAGGCGTGGACCTCGAGGTCGGCCCCGAGAGAGGCGAGCCGGTCGGCGATGGCGAACCCGATGCCGACGCGGCGGCTGCAGCCGGTGACGAGCGCGCGGCGGCCGGCGAGAGGAGGGGGCATGGTGGTTCGGGCGGTGACCGTCGGCGTCCTCGAGGTCGAAAACGCACCGAGGCCCGGTTCGGCCTCGAGGTCGCGATCGGCACGGGGTGGGTTCCTAGGTGCGCGAGGGCGACGGCCGAGATGTCCACGCGATCCCGGGGGCGGAGCCTCCTTTGGTCGGAGCCCCCTCGGTCGTCCGTCCGAGGCCCGTCCTCGAGGTCGCGCCCGAGGGCCGCCTCAATCGACGAAGCCCTCCTCGCGGTACTTCTTGAGCTTGTTGCGGATCGTTCGGTCCGAGATGCCCAGGCGCTCGGCGGCCTGAATCTGGTTGCCGTCCGTCTCCTGGAGCGCCTGCAAGATCATGTGCCGCTCCATCTCGTCGAGCGTCGTGACGGCGAGCGGACGGGGAGACAAGCCTCCGTCGATCGGCGCCGCGTCATCGAGGCCGGCGTGGTGGACGTCCCCCGGCTCAATGGTGTCGCGCTCGGCCGAGAGCACGACGCCTCGGTGGACCATGTTCTCGAGCTGACGGACGTTCCCCGGCCAGTCGGCCGAGGCAAACCGGTCCATGAGCGTCGGAGCGATGGTCTTCGGCGGGTAGCCGTAGAGGTCGCAGTACTTCTCTACGAACCGTTCGGCGAGCAGGCGGACATCGTCACCTCGTTCTCGCAGCGGGGGAAGTGAGACCGGAAAGACGGCAAGCCGGTGGTAGAGGTCGTCACGGAAGGCGCCGTCCTCGATGGCCCCCGCCACGTCGCGGTTGGTCGTCGCGACGATGCGGACATCGACCTTCTTAGGGCGCTTGGCACCGACCGCTTGGACCTCGCCCTCTTGAAGCACGCGCAACAGCTTGGCCTGGACAGCCGGAGCCACCTCGGTCACCTCGTCCAAGAGGAGCGTCCCGCCGTCAGCCTCCTCGAACACACCGGTGTGGTCCGACGAGGCACCCGTAAATGAGCCCTTCTTATGCCCGAAGAGGGCGCTTTCAACCAACTCGCGGGGCAGGTTGGCGCAGTTGATCGCGACAAACGGTCCGGACCGCTGGCTCGCGTCGTGGATCGTCCTCGAGAGGACTTCCTTGCCGGTCCCGCTTTCGCCATGGATGAAGACCGGTGCCTTGGACATCGCGACCCGAGTGGTGAGCTCTCGCAACGACGTGATGCTCGGGTGTTGGCCGATGAACGGGGGACCGGTCCGCGAACCGCTCCGGGGCGTGCGCGCCCTCGAGGACAGCTGCGTCGCCGAGGACGTGACGCGGGCCTTGCGCCGGGCCTCGATCTGACCGATCACGCGCTCCGCGAGCGCGTCGACCGCGAACGGCTTGGGCAGGTAGTCAACCGCGCCGTTGGCCATCGCCTGGACAGCGTGCTGGACACTTGCGTGCCCCGTCATCATGATGGCCGGTGTGTCCGGGTAGTTCTCGCGGACATGGGCGAGTAACTCGAACCCATCCATCTCCGGCATCTGGAAGTCGGTCAGGACCAGATCGAACGGCTGGTCGCGCATGAGCTCGACGGCCGAGACGGCGTCGCCGGCCGTCGTGACCTCGACGCCGCGGCGTTCGAGCAAACGGGAGACGACGGTTCGGAGCGGGAGCTCGTCGTCGACAAATAGGACTCGGGAGGGGGAGGCCAGCGATGCAGACATGTCCACGTGGAGGTTCAGCGCCAAAGTAGACCTCGAGGGGAACCGAGAGCCGGCAAGCGTTTCCTGCCACGGCCAAACGTGCCGTCGCCGCACCATCGAGGGGACTCTAATGGCCAGTTGAGGGCCAGATGAGGGATGGCACAGGGATCGCAGAGCGCCCAGCACGCCCGAGATCCTATGACGCCTCCCAACCTCCGCATCCTCCAGAACGCCATGCAGGCGTACTCGTGGCGGATGCAGGCGCTGTCCTCCAACGTCGCCAACCTCGACACCCCCGGCTACGACCGGCTGTCGGTCCGCTTTGAGGAGACGTTGCAGCGCGCCCGTAGCGGACCCGGAGCCGCGGACGCCGTTACAGCCGAGGCCGTCGAGGAGGACCGCCCACCGCTCCTTGAGGACGAGCTCATGGAGATCGCCGACACCCAGATGCGCACGCAGTTGGCCTCGAGGGCGCTCCACGAGCACTTCTCCCGGATGCGCACCGGGATCACCGGCCGCACCATGTAACGGCGACCGGGCTCTCGACCCTGTCACCCCATTCATCGACCTCGATGCTGTCTCCAATTCGCGGCGCAAGCCCGTTTCGAACTGCCGCTCGAGGCCTGGAAGCCCAGCGCATCCGGCTCGGTGTCGCGACCGAGAACATCGCCAATGCGACTACCACGCGAACGGAAGACGGGGTGCCGTATCAGCCCAAGCGCGCCGTCCAAACGGCCCAAGGCGGCGTCCGTCGTTTCGAGGCGGCTCTCCGCCAGGCTGAAATGCCGATGCGGTCCACCCATCCTCGTCACATGGGCGGCATTGCCCGTGCGCGGTCTGTGGGGCGCGCTGAGCTAGGCCCCGCGACCGAAGTCGTCTCCGACAACCGTGAGCGACTCGAATACGACCCCACCCACCCGGACGCCGACGCTGACGGATACGTCCACTACCCCGACATCAACGTCGTGGACGAGATGGCCCAGATGATCTCGGCCAACCGGGTCTACGAGGCCAACCTGACATCGGTCAAGGCCGCAAAAGAGATGATTAAGCGCTCCCTCGAAATCTGATGAACATCCCGTCCTACACCTCGCAGTACAACACGCTCGGGGTCCAGCCGGCTTCCTCTAGAGCACCTGTTGAGCAGGCCGCCGCCGCTCGGCTGTCCGCCGCCGAAGAGGCTCAAATCGCCGATGCGTTTCCGGCCCGGCCTCAGGTCGAGCAGAAGCTATACGGTCCGGGCCGAGGCGTCCACCAACCGGCCCAGATCGGCGCTCGGCTCGACCTTTCCGCGTGATGACCGTCTCCGCCATAGCCGCTCGCGTCGGACAGACCCAGACCGTCCAGCCAGGCCGGATCAACATCTTGGGCCCCGGTGGCGAGACCGGGGCCGCTGGCGCGCCCGTAGGGCCGCCGTTTGGAGCCACGATGGCCCAGGCCATCGACCGCGTCGACATGGCGCAGAAGTCGGCCGACGCGCAGGTCGAGGCCTTCGTGGCCGGCGAGACCGAGAACGTCCACGACGTCATGATCTCGATGAACCAGGCCGAGCTCCACTTCCAGATGCTCACCGAGGTCCGCAACAAGCTCCTCGAGGGCTACCAGGAAATCATGAGGATGCAGATCTAGAGGAGCCCTCGAGGTTGGGAAACCCCCGCCCTCGAGGACGCCCCGCTCTATCCCGACCTCGAGGCCGCTGCCTCACGACCCCTACCTCCCCATCCGTCCCATGTCCTCCATCGCTCAGGCCCGCGAGTCTATCGAGCAGCTGCCGCCCCAGCGCCGCATGGTGCTCGGCGGCGTGGTGGTCGCCGTGGTCGTCGGGCTCCTCCTGGTGGCCCGGTGGGCGAGCCAACCGGACTACGCGCTGCTGTTCGGCAACCTGGCCGCTCAAGACGCTGGGAGCGTCGTGGAGGCCCTCGAGAGTCAGGGCATCAACTACGACCTGCGCGACGGTGGTACAGCCGTGTTCGTCCCCCGCGACCAGGTCTACGCGCTCCGCGTGAGCATGGCGACGGCTGGAACTGTCACGGATGGCCCTGCGGGCTACGAGCTGTTCGACACCGGAACGTTGGGCATGACCGACTTTATGCAGCGGCTCAACGTCAAGCGCGCCCTCGAGGGCGAGCTCTCGAGGACGATCGCGTCGGTCCGACAGATCGAGCGGGCGCGCGTTCACCTGGTGCTGCCCGAGCGGAGCCCGTTCCGGGACCAGCAGATCGCCGCCACGGCGTCGGTCGTGCTGTCGGTCCGCGGGACGCTGTCACCGGACCAAGTGTCGGGCGTCGCCGCACTCGTCGCGGGTGCCGTCGAGGACATGGATCCGACCCAGGTCACCGTCCTCGACGAGGCCGGACGGATGCTGACCGGACCCGGAGCCGATGCGGGAGAGGGCGGGCTGTCCACGGCCCAGATGCGGATGCGCCGCGAGGTCGAGGAGCACCTGGCCGGCGCTGGCCAGACGATGCTCGACCAGATGCTCGGTCCTGGCCGCGCCGTCGTGCGCGTCGCCGCTGACCTCGACTTGTCCAGCACCGTGACGGAGCGCAATGCCGTCGACCCGGAGAGCCAAACGATGATCTCTGAAGAACGCCAGGACGAGACCGCCGACGGCGTCGCGGCCAACTCGATGGTCCGCAACTACGAACTGACGCGCGAGCTGACGCGGGCCGAACAAGAAGCCGGCTCCATTCGCACCCTGACCGTCTCAGTCCTTCTCGACGAGGCCGCTCCGCCAGCCGTCGACCGTCCTCGAGAAGAGGGCGAGCCGACGCCGTTCAGTGACGAGCAAGTCCGCCAGATCGAGAGTTTGGTCAAGAACGCCGTCGGGTTCGACGAGGGCCGCGGCGACCGCTTCGCGGTCCAGCAGATCAGGTTCTCGGAACCGCCCGAGCCCGAGACCGGCCTGCTCGACGGCGTCGACACGATGACCCTCGCCGGGATGGGCATGCAGTACGGGATCGTACTCCTCGCCTTGTTCCTCGGCTACCGCTTGCTCCGCCGCCTGACCGACAGCGTCAACGAGAACGACGCCGACCTCGAGGACGGGACCGTCGAGCCCGGCGAACTGTCCGTCGGCGCCGACGGGCAACTCCTGGGGCCGGACGGGCAGCCGCGCACCACCATCGAAGCCGTCGACGCGGACCCGTACGCCGAGAAGCTCGCTACCGACATCGACCTGGTCGAAGCAACCGACGTCCTCGAGGACGTCCGCGCCGCGGTTGCTGCCGACCCCGAAGCCGCCGCCGCCATCGTGCGGGGCTGGATCCACGAGTCCTAGGACCGCCGTCGAGGCCGATCCCCACTTCCATGACCGAGACCTTCCCCGATACTCTGACCGGCCTTCAGCGCGCCGCCGTGCTGGTCGTCGCACTCGGCGTCGAGACGGCCGCTCAGTTCTTGCCGTCGCTCAGCGACGATGAGATCGAAAAGCTGTCTGTCGAGATCGCCCGCTTGGACCAGGTCCCGGGCGCTATCGTCGCAGACGTTCTGGATGCGTTTCAGGCGACGGACAGCGAGATCACCATCGTCCCCGCGTCAGGTGGACTGGAGGCGGCCCGCGCGGTGATCGGCCAACTCGATCAAGACCGGGCGTCGATTATCGAGCCGCGCATGCTTGCGGCGACCGAAGGGACCGGGTTCGACATCGCGGCGACCAAG
>NZ_JBARYR010000238.1:0-11399 GCF_049648075.1 Rubrivirga sp.
GCCCGAGAACGCGAGGCAGTAGCCCTCGGCCTGGCGAACGTCGCAGCTTCCCGACGGCGCGTCGTCGGGCGGCGGGAGTGGAGCCGGCCGCGGTGGAGCCGGTCGGGGACGGGGCACTCGAGGACGAGGCGTGGGCCGCGGCGGAAACTGGACCACCTGCTCCGGCGGCTCCATGGTGTCGAACACGACGTCGGGCACGTCGAACGGGGTCGGAGGCTGCGACTCGATCTCGGTGCTGTCGTCGTCCTGCGCCGGTGCCTCGACGCGCGTGGGAGGCTCGTCGCCGGGCGGCGACGTGTCCGGGCCGCAGGACGCGAGAGTGAGGGCGACGATGAGAGCGAGGCGGGACACGTCCAGAGTCTAGCTCCGTGGTGCGAGGGCATCCCAACGTCCGTCGTACGAGGCCCCGTCGCGGTATTCGTCGATCCAGCGCCGGTCGATGGCATGCTTGAGCCGGAGCGCGGGCCGACCTCGGAGCGCGACCGGTCCGGCCGTCCACCACGCCTGATCCGTCCCTGTCGAGAGCATCAAGGGTGCGACCGGGTACGGGCGGAAGGGGGCGAGCGTGGCCCTGACCGGGTCGTCCCCTCGCGCGAGGGTCGCGAGTGTCTGAGACACGTTCTCGCGCAGCGTCGGCCCGTGCTTGACGGCGTGGACGCCGATCTTGGGCAGGTCCTCGAGGCCGTTGATGGTCGCGCTGTCGCCCGCCACGAACACGCGTGCGTCCGACGAGCGCAGGCCCGGGTCGACGCGAGCGAACCCCCGGTCCGTGACCTCGAGGCCGGCGTCGCGCAGCATCGGATGGCCAACCGACCCCGTCGCCCACAGTACCGCGTCGGCCTCGAGGCGCCGCCCGTCCTCGAGGACGACCGTGCCGTCCTGGACCGACTCGGCTCGCGCGCCGAACTCGATCGTCGCGCCGCGATCTCGGAGCGTCGAGGCCGCCCAGGTACCCAGGCGATCGGGCAAACGTGGGCAGAGCCGGTCGCCCGGCTCCACGACGACGACCTCGAGGCCGTCCAAGCCGGGACGCGCGGTGATGTTGAGCGCGCACTCCGTCCCCGCTGCGCCGCCGCCAACCACCACCAGCTTCCGCCGGCCTCCTGACGCGACCTCGAGGAAGGCGCCTAGCTTTTCGATCCGCCACAAGGGCTTCGCCCGGATGGCGCTGCCCGCGGCACCCCTGCCGGGATTGACCGAGCCAACATCGACCACCATCACGTCGTAGTCCACGCGCCGTCCGTCCTCGAGAACGACGGCCCGACCTTCGAGGTCGAGCGCCTCGGCTCGAGCCTGGACAAACTCGACCCCTTCGCGCTCGCAGATCGGCGCGAGCGGGACCGTGACGTCTCGCGTCGTGTAGATGCCGCCGAGCCACTCGGGGACCATCCCGGAATACCACAGCTCCGGCCGGTCGGAGACGAGCGTGACGCTGACGCCGGCCTCGACGTGCGCACGAGCGTGGCGTAGGAGAGGCAGCGACGCATGTCCACCGCCGACGATCACGAGGTTCATGGAGGGATCGGTTCGTCCTCGAGGACGCCCTCGGTGCGTGTGGGCTTACAGACTCGCTTGGTACATCCCGTACTCCTTGTCCCGCGTGCAGCCCAGCTTCTCGAGCGCGTTCGTCAGCGCCTTGTTGCTGTCCAGCACCCACGAAAGCTCGGCCGCCTGGTAGCCGTCTCGGAGCCCGTTGACGATGGTGTGGTGGATCAGGAGCGCGTCGAGACCCAGGTTGCGGTGCTCGGGCAGCACGCCCATCAGCGCCATGCGGAGCTCGTAGATCCCCGACAGCTTCCACGACGCCAGGACCTTCGCCACTGACAGCGACGCGAGCCGTCCTCGAGGCAGGAAGCGGAGCGCTCGGTTCAGGTTCGGGAGCGACGCCGCGAAGGCAATCGGTTCGCCGTCGAGCTCCGCGAACAAGAAAATGTCCTTCTCGATGATCGGCTTGAGCTCGTTCGCCAGGTGCAGCGCCTCGTGCTCGGTGTACGGCACGTGGCCCCAGTTCTCGGCCCACGCCTGGTTGTAGATCCGCATCGCCGCCGCGACGTCGGTCTCAAAGTTCGCGGGGTCGAGCGACCGGACCGTGATGCCGGGGGTGCGACGCTTGACGATGGCCGCGCCGCGCGCCATCCGCTCCTTGTTGATGTACGCCTCGTGGACGTAGAACGCCCACATCGTCATGGCCTTCTCGAACCCCCACGTTTGGAGGTAGCCCTCGTAGTACGGGTGGTTGTACGGCAGCAGAATCGAGGGCGGCCGGTCGAAGCCGTCGACCAGCAGGCCTGCGACGTCGTTCATCGTCGGGTTGGTGGGGCCGCGGACGCCGGTTAAGCCTCGCGCGCGGAGCCACTCCGCCGCGGCGTCCAGCAGCGCCTCCGCCACGTCGTAGTCCTCGACGGTCTCGAAGAAGCCGAAGAAGCCGTTGCCGTCGGCGTACTTCCTGAGGTGCTGCCCGTTCTCGATCGCCGCGACGCGCCCGACCAACACGCCCCCGCGCTCGGCCAAGAACAGCTCCATCGCGCCGTGCTCGAAGAAGGGGTTTTTCTTCGCATCGAGGACGGCCTTCTGGTCCATCCTGAGCGGCGGCACGAACGCCCCGACGCCGTCGTAGTGGCCGTACGGGAAGTCGAGGAACGCCTTGCGGTCGGCGGAGGAGCGGACGGGGCGGACGGTGATCTCAGGCATGGCCGAAGCTAGCCCGAGCGCGCTGCCCTCGATGCGGCTCGTCCTCGAGGGCGTGTCTCAACAAATCGGAGCTCGTATCTACCTACAGCGTCATCCCGAGCTTGTCGAGGGATCTCGACGCCGATCCGGTTGCTGCGCTGGTCCAGAGCGTCCTCGAGGCTGGACGGGGCGCGTCGAGATCCTTCGACTCCGGGCTGCGCCCTCCGCTCTGGATGACGTTGAACTCTGATTCGAGTCGGCTCGATACTGCCAGAACGAGCGCGTCGTCTGCTACGCCTTTGCTCGCCCGTCCTCGAGGTTAGGAAAATCGCTGAGGCTCTCCGAGAGTCTGAGAGTTGACCGATTGACGGACGCGCCCTCGAGGACGCTACGCCGTGCCGTTCGTCTGCATGGCGGGTCCGGGCACACCGCCGGGCGCGATGATCCCGTGCTCGAGCCCGACCTTCTCGAACGCGTCGAGAACGCGCTGGAGCTCGCTGTCGGAGTGCGTCGCCATGTAGCTCGTTCGCATCAGCGACTGCCCTGGCGGGACGGCCGGCGGGATGACGGCGTTGGTGAACACGCCGGCCTCGAGGAGGTCCTTCCAGAACGCGAACGCCCGGTACATCTCGCCGACCACGACCGGGATGATCGGGGTCTCCGAGTTCCATACGTCGAAGCCGAGCGAGCGGAAGCCGTCGCGCATGAAGTCGGCGATCTCAGCCAACCGGTCCAGCCGCTCGGGCTCGGCCTCCAGAATGTCCAAGCAGGCCAGGACCGTCGCCACGGCCGAGGGCGGCATCGAGGCCGAGAAGATGTGGGTGCTCGCCGTGTGGCGGACGTACTCGATGACGGTCTGGTCGCCCACGGCGAACCCGCCGAGCGACGAGAAGCTCTTCGAGAACGTGCCCGACGTCAGGTCGACCTCGGCCTCTAAGCCGAACACGGACGCCGTGCCGCGACCGCCGTCACCGATCACGCCGACCGAGTGGGCGTCGTCGAGGAAGAGGGCCGCGCCGAACTCGTCGGCAAGCGCGACCAAGCCGGGGACGTTGGCCAACGTGCCGGACATCGAGAACACGCCGTCGGTCGCGATGATCTTGCCGGCCTCGGGGCGCTCTCGGGAGATCCGCTCGAGGAACGTCCGCAGGTGGTCGAGGTCGTTGTGCCGGTAGCGGACCGTTTCGGCGGCCGAGACCTGCTGGCCGGCGATGATGCAGGCGTGGTTGTCCTTGTCCGAGAAGATGACGTCGCCGCGCTGCGCCACGGCCTGAATCAGGCCCTGGTTGGTCATGTACCCCGTCGAGAACAGGACGCAGGCCTCCTTACGCAGGAACGTGGCTAGGCGCTCTTCGAGGTCGAGGTGCAAGTCGAGGGTGCCGTTCAAGAATCGGCTCCCGGTGCACCCCGTTCCGTACTTGTCGACGGCGGCCTTGGCGGCCTCCTTGACACGCGGGTCGTTCGTCAGCCCCAGATAGTTGTTCGACCCGGCCATGATGACCTCCTGGCCGTTCATGGTCGCCGTCGTGCCTTCCGAGACCTCGATGGCGCGGAAGAACGGGTAGAGGTCGGCTTTGTGGACCTTGTCCCAGTCGCCTCCGGGCTCGAAGAACCGAGCGGCCTTGTCGAAGATCGACGCCGGAGGCCGCGCCTCGGGGTCGACCTGGGGGCCGGTCGGCTGTTGGCCGTGGAAGTCGGGCAGGGTCATGAGCGCGGGCCGGTGAATCGAGCCAAGATAGCGGGCGTGGGGTCCAGAGAGGCCGAAAGACCCGGTGAAAGGACCCCGCTCAGCGGCCCCGAGGCCCTGTCTAGGTCAGGGGAGACCTGTATGATGGCCGGGTGCGAACTCTCCACGTCCCCTCGGGTCCGAAGCGGCCACCCTCTTAGGCACTTCGATGGCGATGACGTGGTACTGGATCGGAACAGCTGCGATGGCCGCCGGGTCGGCCTTCTTCGGGGTCAAGGCGGCCTCCGCCGATGCCCGACGTTGGCAGATCCTGTGGTCGCTGTATTTCTTCATCTGCCTGATCGCGTTCGCGCTCTACCTCGTCATGGCGACCGGGTACGGCGCCCTCGAGGTCGGCGGGGGCCAGTCGACGGTCTGGATCCGCTATGTGACGTGGTTCCTCTCGACTCCGCTCCTGCTCTTGGGCCTGACGTATCTGGGCCGGTCGTCGGCGACCTTGACGGGCGGGCTGCTGGGCGCGAACGCGTTCATGATCGCGACCGGGTTCGTCGCCACGATCCTACCGGAGGACACGCCGGCGGCGCTCCACCTCGTGTGGTGGGCGATCTCGACCGGCGCGTACGTCGCCATCGCGTGGGCCTTTGTCGGCCGCTACAAGCGCGAGGCGAAGACGGCGCTCCCGGCCTCGGGCGGGGTGTTCGACCGGGTGGTCCTCGTCCACCTGGTGCTCTGGACCGCGTACCCGGCCGTGTGGTTGGTCTCCGTCGAGGGGATCGGAGCCATCGGCGCGTCGACGGAGGCGCTGTTGTACATGGTCCTCGACGTCGCTGCCAAAGTCGGGTTCGGGTTCTTGGCAGCGAACTCGCTGCGGACCATCGAGCGGAACGGGGACGCCGACGCGTTCGCCCCTGTCCAGGTCGCGACCGCCTAGCCACCGCCCGGCCCCGTAGCTCGGCCGCCGGATCTGGCTAGGTCGCCAGCGCGAGTTGGGGGACGGGTTCGACCTCGAGGGCGGCCTCGATTGCATCCGCGGCGGCCTCTCGCCCTGCGGTCCCGTCGAGGGCGACTGGGCGCCGGTACGCCTCGGCCCGCGACAAAAACCCCTCGAGGTCGGACGCGCGGAGATCGTGCTCGACCACCTCACCTCGGTTCGCGTCCTCGAGGGCGAACGCGTTGAGGGCCTGTTCGAAAAAGCCCCGGTTCGGGAGCGTGAGAACCGGCTTCCCCAGGTGCAACGCCTCGCTCAAGAGCGTGAACCCGGACGTGCTCACGACGGCTCGGCACGCGGCCAGGTCGCGTAGGAATCCCGACCTCGAGGACGAACGAAGCGTCACGTTCGGCGGCGCGGTCTCGGCCCGGAGCCCGTAGGCATCGGCCGGGACGCCAACGTCCCCCAGCGCGGCCAAGAGCGCGTCCATGCCGTCGCCCTCGTTGACGTAGACCAGCAGCCGGTCGCCGGTGGTCGGCTCGGCCTCGAGGACATCGCTGCGCAGGATGGGCGGGACGAGCGTGGCGCGGGAGCCCCACCGGAGCGGTGGGAAGAAGAACGACGGGACGACGGTCGTCGTGGGCTGGGGCGGCGACAGCACGCCGATCCCCAGCGCCGTGCCGAGCGCCGACGCCCAGTGCCGGACCGGTACGCGAGGACGCGTCGAGGTCAGGATGTGTTGGTGGCTCAGCGCCACGAACGGAACGCCCACCTTGCGTGCGGCACGGGGCACAAACGGCTCGTGGTCTGACACGACGGCGTCGATTCCGTCCTCGACAAGCCAGTCCGCGGCAGAGGCGATGATCTCGGGGCTCTGCCACGTCAGGTCGAAGTTGGCCCGGGCGGTGTCGAGAAGCCGGACGCGGTTGCCGCGCATGACTTGGCGCAGGCCAGGCACGCGTCGGACCGGGAGCCCGTCGTCCTCGAGACGGCTCGCCGCCGGGTCATCGCAGGCGAAGGAAACGCGGTGCCCGCGGCGCCGGAGGACGGACGCAATGGCTCGGGCGCGAGACGAGTGCCCGCGGCCATCGCCGCAGAGCGCGTAGAGGATGTGGGCCAGATCCAAGGAGGGGAGACGGATGCCCTACGGACGAGCGCCGGGCGGCGGTTCCGAGGCGCCCTCAGGGATCTCCGGATCATGGTCGTTCGCCGTCCTCGAGGTCATGGCCCACTCGGGGGCGTAGTCTGGCGCATGGCCTCGGCATCCGCCCACTACCTCAGCGCGCTCGCCCGCTTCGCCGACTTCGACGGCCGGGCCTCGAGGGCGGAGCTGTGGAGCTTCTTCGGCGTCCACGTCGCCGTCGTGCTCGTGCTGCTCGCGGTCTCGGCGGTCCTGGGCACCGTCCTCGATCTCGGCTGGGTCGCGGGCAGCCTGGTCCTGGCGCTCTACCTCGCGCTCACGTTCTTCCCGGCGCTCTCGGCCGTTGCCCGTCGTCTCCACGACACGGGCCGGAGCAGCTTCTGGGTGGCGCTCGCCCTGATCCCGGTCATCGGGCTGTGGCTGGTGGTCTGGCTCCTCGAGGCCGGTGACCCGGCGCCCAACGAGTGGGGCCAGCCGCCGGAGGCGTAGCGTCCTCGAGGACGTTCCCCGTCCGACCTCGAGGGCGCGGACTTGCCCCTTCCGTCTCGCCTGCCAGCGCGTGGGCCACGGCGCCACACGACGCCGCGACCTCGAGGGCGCTAGATCCCGAACCCGCCGTCGTCTGGTCCACCCTGCTGCGGGCGCTGCGGCTGCTGGATCTGCGGACCCGAGCCGAACGTGTAGGTCAGCGTGAACGACGCCTGCCGGATGTTCGGGTCGAACGACGTGTCGCGGAGGACTCGGCCGTCGTTGGTCACGAACTCGAACTTGGCGAACCCGAACGGATCGTTGACGCGGGCCGAGAGCTGGAGCTGCTCCGAGATCCGCTGGTTGACACCGATCGTCGAGAACGCGAACGCCTTGCGCTCGCCGTCCACCGACTGCTGGGGGCCGTTGTAGAACACGAACGCCTGGATGTTCGTCCCGTCGCGGACCTCCATCTGCAAGCTCGTTCGGAGGTTCCAGGCCACGTCCTCGATGTCTTCCTGTCCCGGCGCGGGGTCGGCCAAGACGGCCTGGTAGAGACTGCCAGAGGCGAAGCCGCGGACCGGGCCGAACTGGCCGAAGAACGTCAGGTCCGCGCCGTAGTTGGTCTCCGTGTCGAGGTTGGCGACCGAGAACACGCCGCGAGCCGTGCCCGGCGCCGTGGTAAAGCGCCGCGTGATCGAGTCCGTCGTGCGGCGGTAGAACGGGGTGAGCGTGGCGAAGAACTTGTACTGGAGCGTCAACTCGTACGAGTCCGTGTACTCCGGTCGCAGGTTCGGATTGCCGACGCGGACGAACGTCGTGTCCGACAGGTCCGGGAACGGGTTGAGGGAGAACGTCCGGGGCCGCTCGATCCGCCTCGAGTACGAGCCCTTGACGAGCGTGCCCGGCCCAAAGCTGTACGTCACGAAGGCGCTGGGGAACAGGCTCGTGTACGAGTCCGAGGTCTCGGCGTCGGGGTCGAAGAACGGGTTGGCCGTCGGCGGCACCTGGGTCAGCAGTTCGAAGTCACGCTGGGCGACCTCGGCCCGCAGTCCCGCCTGGACCTGGAGCGGGCCGACCGGCAACGCGGCCTGGACGTAGCCGGCCAGGATCTGACGGTCGTACTCGAACGCGTTCGTCTGATTCGGGTCGACCTCGAGGTCGTTCATCGTCAGGCCGGAGAGGAACTCGGTGTCGCTCCCGACCCACTCGGCCGTGCCGAGCGCGCCGACCTCGAGCTTGGTCTCGCCGAGCGGACGGGTGTAGTCGATCTGGAGCCGAGCCTCGTCATTCGTTTGGTCCGTCAGCTGGGACTGGGCGCCCAGCAGCGTCGAGCCAAATCCGAGGTCGGAGAACAGCCCGAGCCCGTCGTTGTCGAACCGCGTAAACCGCGTCTCGATCGCGAGCTCGTGGTCGCCCTGGGTGCCGGCCCCACCGCGCGAGCCGCCGAAGCCTGGAGGCCCACCGCGCCGCCCGCCACGGCTGGGAGGTCCGCCCTGGGCGTCGCCGCCACCGCCGGCCTCGAACTGGCGGCGGAAGACGAGTGCGAGGTCGCCGTTGAAGCCGTCCGTGTCGTCGTCGTTGACGCGTTGGCGCTCGGAGATGTCGCCGTCCGTCGTCTCGACGAACGTGGCGAGCCCGTCTCCACCGCCGGACCGCAAGCCCAGCGACGACTCAACGGTCAGCGTGGTCTTGTCGCCGATCGAGCGGACGGCCGAGCCGTTGAAAAAGTGCGAGGCCTCGTCCGTCCCGTTGGCCGTGACCGCGTCACGAGCGAAGGTGCCGTCCAAGAACTGCGTTCCGGCCTCGATGTTGACGTCGCGCTGGCCGTAGCGGAAGCCGTACTGGCCGTTGAGGTCCCAGTCTCCACGCTGGTAGCTCAGGTTGGCACCGACCTGGCTCGACAGCTCCGTCCCGCCGCCGAACGTCAAGCCGCCCGACAAGCCGCGCTCGACGCCCTCAGCGAGCACGATGTTGACGATGCCGCCCATCCCGTCGGGCTCGTAGCGCGCGGACGGGTTCGGGATGACCTCGACGCGCTCGACCTTGTCGGCCGGGATCTGGCGCAAGAGCGCGGCCAGGAACGCGCCGCGGACCGGCGTCGGACGCCCGTTGATCTGGATGACCACGTTCTGGTTGCCCCGGAGCGAGATGTTGCCGTCCGTGTCGACCTCGAGGGAGGGCAGCGTCTGCAACGTCTCGATGGCGCTGCCACCGGCCGTGACGGCCTGCTCCTGGACGTTGTACACAGTCCGGTCGGCCTGCTGCTCCACGAACTCGCGTTGCGCTGTGACCTCGGCCTCCCCCAAGAGTGCCGCGCCTTCTTCGAGTCGGATCTCGCCCAAGTCGAGCGGCGGCCCGACCTCGATGGTCATCGGTTCCAGCGTCTGCGTCGCGTAGCCGATAAAGCTGACGCGCCCGAGGTAGGAGCCGGGCCGGACCGGGTCGATGGTTACCCGCCCGTCCACGTCAGCGGCACCGCCCGTCACGAACGACGTGTCCCGCGTGGAGTAGAGCGCGAGCGTCGCCTGCGGCAGCGCGTCGCCGGTCACGTCGTCGACGATGGTCGCGGTGACGGCGCCCTGGGGACGGTTGCCCTGAGCGGACGCCGGAAGGACGAGGGCGAGGACGAGGGTGGGCAGTAGCCAGCGGGACATGACGGGCATGAGCAGGGAGGAAGAGCGCCGAACGGAAGGTGGGGCTCCGAGTTGTCCCAATTGCCGTCGGACGTGCGAGAAAACCGAGAACCCTGCCGGGCTACGGGTCGATCGGCCGCGTGTTGCGCCCCCCTCGAGGTCGCCGCAACCTGAAGAGGAGAGGCTCCTCGCTGGCGTCCTCGAGGTCGAAATCGTCGATAAGGCGGTGGTGGACACCGCACAGCGCCGTTGCATCTGCGTTGGCGAGACGGGCACGACGGCGCGACAGGGCGGGCCGCGTCCGGCACCGCCCTCGAGGTCGGCGTCTGGGATATGCCGTCCTCGGGGGCGCCCCTAGTTCGCGATTCGGGCGAGCAGGAAGCCGTCCGGTCCGGGCACGAACGCGGCCTCCATCTCGCTCGTCTGGTCGTTCTCGAGGACGCCGACGTCCAACCGGAGCACGTGCCAGTCGGCCTCGTCGGTGGGCTCGTGGACGTACTCCGCGACCTCGTAGACGAACCGTCCGTCGGCCGTCCGTCCGCCCTCGACGATCGCGCGGAGTCCGGCGAGCAGCGTCGAGGCCGCCGCCCGTTCGGTCGCGGACGAGGGGTCGACGGGTGCGCGGTAGTTGCGCGCGGCGTCACCACCGCGGTAGGCGACGAGCGGCGCGAACGAGTCCGTATCGGTGTCGGGCGCGGACACCACCGCGACGACGTCGGCGAACGCGGCCTCGACGGCCGCCTGGGAGTCGGGCGAAACGGGGGGCGTCGAGGCGCAGGCGGACAGAGCGACGAGGGCGGCGAAGGCAGCGAGACGCATGGCGACGGACGGTGGGGAGTGGCGTACCGCTCAGGGTGCCGGTGGTTCGGGCGATACCCGTAGCTTTACACTGCCCACCACGGCCCCGCTCATGCGACGTCTCCTCTTCCTGGTCGCCGCGGCGATTGGACTTACCCCTGGCTGCGTGCCCTACGCCGTCGGCACGACGCCATCGACCGTGTCCGAGCGGGCGATCGAGCCGAGCGCCGTCTTGCAAGTCACCTCGGGGCGCCGCGACATCGGCGTGGACACCGAGCCCGGCGGCGCGGGCCTGATGCTGGGCAACGAGGCGAGGATCGGCCTGGACGAGCGGTCCGACATCGGCGTGCGCATCATCGGGTTCGGGAGCATGACCGCGACATACAAGCGGCGGCTGACAGGCGCACTCGGCCAGGAAGCGGGTGCGGCCGTGATGGTTGGCGCGGGGATCATCGGGACGAGTCACCTGCACGTCGAGGCGACCGTCGTCGCGTCGCCCGGCCCGCTCGAGGGCTTCCCGCGGATCGTGCCGTACGGCGGCGTCCGCCTCCAAGACCTGACGCCGTTCTCGAACGACGCGCTGGGCACCCCGACGGCGCTCGGCGTCTTCGTCGGGGGCCGGTTCGGATGGCCAGACCTATCTGTCAGTCCCGAACTCGGGTTGTTCTACAGCCCGTCCCCGTTGTTGGGCGACGACGACGTGATCATCGTGCCGTCGGTCACGGTCCGCGGCGACCGGCTCCGCAGGGCGCTGGGGTTGTAGCGAGGGGCCGACTCGTCCTCGAGGACGAGGAACCGACCGGCTGCCGTTAGGCCTCGAGGTCCTTCACGGAGTCCCTCCTGTTGAGGGCGAGTGAGCATGCGTTCTCGGGGCCGCGTACGGCGGTGCCAACGCCGGGGCTTCCAGGTCGAGTTCCCCTTCCTGGGATGAGGAGGGGGACAGGGGGTGGTCACCGTCCGACCTCGAGGCAGCCGGTTCGTCGGGGTCACGGACTCGTCCTCGAGGGCGGGACAACCTCGAGGACGCATCCGCTCCCTCTCGTCGGGAGCGGTGCCTAGCTCCCCTCGCGG
>NZ_JBARYR010000239.1:0-4986 GCF_049648075.1 Rubrivirga sp.
CGTAGAAGCCTTGGGCGTCGGTGACGGCGCCGCGGAGCGGTCCGGCCGTGCTGTCGCCCTCGATGCGTTGGACGGCCACGTTGGCGCCGGCGAGCGGGCCGCGCGTCACGTCGGCGACGAAGCCCCGGACGGACTGGGCCTGGACGGGTAGCGCGAGCAAGAGGACTAGCGCGACAAGCCACGCCCTCGAGGACGACAGCCGCGAGGGCGGTCTGCCCTCGAGGGCGAACCCGACCTCGAGGTCGCCTCTCCCCGTGGGAGAGCCCGGTGAGGGGCCGCAGTGCCTGGCCCGCCCTCGAGGTCGCACACCTGACTCGGCCCCGAGGACGGACCGCGAGATCGAGAGCCGCCGTCCTCGAGCGTGGTCCCCCGACGTTGCAGTTGGAGCAACGGCGCTCGACACCTCTCCTATCGACAAACCCCGACCCGAGTCATTCCCGCGCAGGCGGGAATCCAGGACTCGCGCGGCACAATGCTCGCCCTCTCTAGATTCCCGCCTACGCGGGAAGGACGGCTTTGGCGCACCCCAATACCTGACGCCGCCTGAGGGGTGCACGTCAGACTCGTCCTCGAAGCCGGAGCCCGGGTCACCCGTCGCGTTGGTCGAGGCGCGGTTTAGATACTCAACCCTCGACTCCGACGACCGGATGCCGTGCGCCCTCGAGGACGCGTCACGACGCGGCCCGGTCGTATCGAGGTCGGGCGCGGCGTGGGGCATCAGATGGAAAGAGGCGTGGTGGCCCGGAGTGTACGGGCGCTCGCGCCTCTACATCCGCGTTCTCGGGTCCCAGCGCCCGACCAGCAGGCGGAAGTCGCCCATGCCGGTGTCGTCGACGAAGATGAAGCGACGGCCCTGGCCGTAGTAGTTCCAGATCTGGTAGGGCCGCGTCCCGTAGTTGAACGGGTGGTTCTCGACGTAGTCCGGCTCGCCGAACACGATGAAGATCTCGCCGCGGTCCGTGTTCCAGCCCCGGTCGTGGAAGCGACTGTACCGCTCGTTGGCGTAGGCCACGCGGAAGTAGTACTGCTCCATCTGCTCGTTGCGCGGCGTGCCCGGGCTCGGGTCGCGCTCGTTCCAGAAGTTGAGGAACAGGCGGCGCTGCTCCTCCGGCGTCGGCGCGTTGCGGATGGACTGGTACTCGTCGTCTTTGGCGACGTAGCGGAGCTGGTCGATGGCCTGGTCGAGGTCGGCGATCTGGCTGTCGAGCCCCATCCAGCGGACGGCGAACGCCTTGTCGGCCTCCGCGACGGTCTCGCCGTCGGGCGTCGCGATGCGGACGGTCATCGTGTAGTCGCCGACCTGCAACGCCTCGGTCTCGACGCGGAACGCCGCGGGCGTGCGGCCGGCCTCGAGGGCGAGAGGCTCCGTCACGGCGACCGGCGTGCCGAGCTCGGCCTGCTGACGTGGGGCGAGCCCCAAGAGCGCGCCGAACGAGGGGCGGTCGCGGACCTGGCTCTGCTCGGTCACGACGTACGTCACCTGGAGCTCGGTCGGGGCCGAGGCGTGCAAGTCGTAGCTCAGCCAGAACTCGTCCATCTCGGTCGAGATCGTCGCGCCGACGACCGGCGTCGAGGAGCCCGCGGCCGGATCGTACGCGCTCAAGAGCATCGGGTCGCTCAGGACGATGCCGTCGCCGGTCATGTCGCGGACGACGTGTCCGAGCTCGCGGGACAGCGCCCGTCCGCTCGACCCGTCCTCGACGGCGACCTCGACGGCGTACCGCCCCGGGTCGACGGCCAAGGACTGGATGGCGCGGTCCTCGAGGTCGGCGTCCTGTGTTTGGTCGTAGCCGGCGGCGGCCACGTCGCGCTCGAAGGTCCGGCTTACGACCAGGCCCTCGTGGTTGCCACGGTCGTCGAGGGAGTAGACCTGGACCGTGACGGCGTACGAGGCCTCGAAGCCGCCCTCCCGCGCCAAAAAGCGCAGGCTCGAGTTCGGGACCGCCGTGTAGACGTCTAGGCGGGACTCGGGGCCGGTCGCGGTCTCCGCGCGGCGCGTCACCAACTCGACATCGAAGCTCGGCGTATAGGCCGCCTGGGCGGAGGCGGTTGGAAGGACCAGACTGCACGCGACGGCTAGCAGGAGCAGACGAAGCGAGGAGTAGCGAGCGCGCATAAGCACGAGCGTGGGCTCGGGTGGAAGCAGGGACGGCACGGGGCCGCAACGGAAAAGATGGCACACGCGGGAGCGCTTTCACAAGCCAGACGGGCGAACCGTTCTGGATCGAGGGCGAACCGTCGCCACGCCGCGCGAGCGGCTAGGCCGCGGGCGTTCCGAACAAGGCATCGACAAACGAGGCGCGATCAAACACTTGGAGGTGTTCGATGCCCTCTCCGACGCCGATGTATTTAACGGGGATCTGGAGCTCGTTGGAAATGCCAATGACGATGCCCCCCTTCGCGGTCCCGTCGAGCTTGGTCAGGACCAGCCCCGTCACGTCGACGGCCTCGGTAAAGGCCTGCGCCTGGCGCATCGCGTTCTGTCCCGTCGAGGCGTCGAGGACGAGGAGCACTTCGTGCGGCGCTCCGTCGACCTGCCTGTCCATCACGCGGCGGACCTTGGACAGCTCGTCCATCAACCCGACCTGGTTGTGGAGCCGGCCGGCGGTGTCGATGAGCACGACCTCGAAGCCGCGGGCCTTGGCGGCCGCCAACGTGTCGAAGGCGACCGCGGCGGGATCAGCGCCCTGGTACTGCTTGACGATCTCGACGTCGGCGCGGCCGGCCCAGACGTCGAGTTGCTCGGTCGCGGCGGCGCGGAACGTGTCGGCGGCGCCTAGAAGGACGCTCTTGCCGGCCTGCTTGTAGTGGTGCGCGATCTTGCCGATCGAGGTCGTCTTGCCGACGCCGTTGACGCCGACCACCATGACGACGTGGGGCGTGCTCGGGAGGGGTGCGCCGAAGTCGGCCGGGCGGTCGGGCGCGTTGGACAGGAGCAGGTCCGCGATCTCACCGCGCATCAGCTCTTGGAGGTCCCTCGTCGAGACGTACTTGTCACGCGCGACGCGGGCCTCGATGCGCTTGATGATCTCGATCGTCGTGTTGACGCCGACATCGGACGTGACCAAGACTTCCTCAAGGTCGTCCAGGACTTCGTCGTCGACGGTGTCCTTGCCGGCGACGGCGGTCTTGAGCTTGTCGAACAGCCCGGTCCGGGTCTTTTCCAGTCCGGCCTCGAGGTCGGTCTGGTCTTCCTTTTTGCGCTTGAACCCGAACAGGGCCATGGGGAGATCGGTTGGGGCGTCGGGTACCGGCTCGGGGGCTCGGGAGATCCGGGAGACGGAGAGAAGGAGGGGCGGAGGGATGGGAGAGGGACGGAGAGATGAGGGGAATGACCCCTCGGCCCGTCCTCGAGGCAGGAGCGTCGGAGTCGTCCTCGAGGCCGAGTCCTTCGAGAGCAGTGGCAGCGGACCCCGTTCCCTCCAGCCCTTATCCCTCCGTCCCTCCCTTCACCACGTGGTGCTCGCGGCGCAGGGTCGAGCCGTCGTCCTCGAGGGCGGCCAGGCCGTGGCGCATGATGGCGACGAACCGGACGCTGTATTTGACCATTGAGTAGATCATCACGGCGGCGGTCAGCCCGACGAGCGCTTCCATAATCGAGTCGGCCGCGTTGAGGAGCGCGGCGACGACGGTGATGGCGAGCGCGGTGATGGCCACCTTGCCACTCCACAGCGACGACGTAAACCGGCCGAGACGGCGCGACTGCAAGAGCCCGCCGAGCGCGAGCATGGCGTCCCTCGTGATCGCGAGCGCCACGAACCACAGCGGCAGGTTCGGACCGGCCTCCTCAGGGCGAAGCAGGAGGGCGAGCGTGACGGCGGCGGCGGCGAGCTTGTCGGCGGTCGCGTCCAGGACCTTGCCCCACTCGCTGACGGTGTCGGTCAAGCGCGCCACGCGGCCGTCGAACCAGTCGGTCGCGATGGCGAGACCGATCAGGCCAAACATCGGCCCGATGGGGCCTCCGCGGTAGACCAGCCACGCGATCGGGATCACCAAGACCGCCCGGGACATGCTGAGCATGTTGGCCGCCGTCCAGAACCGTCCCAGGTCGGGCAGGCCAGGGGTGTGGGCGGTGGGTGTCGGCATCGGGGTGGGGTCGGACACCCGGCGCGGGCGCGGCGACGAAGATACGGGGCCGATCTTGCACGCCCGACTCCGCCCTTCCGTGCTCACTGCCCTCATCGTCGCGTTCGTGATCCAAGGCCTCGGCTGGGCCTGGGTCGGGGCCGGGTTACGCCGCGTTCGGGAGGAGGCGATCGACCTCGAGGACGGAGACGGGCGAGGGGCGGAGGGGCGCGACCTCGAGGACGACACCCAGCCCCCCCCGCCCGACCGTCCATCGCTTCGCTCAGCGGACGGCCAGGCTGTCCCCCTCAGTCGAGGGGCACAGCTTTCTGAGCCGGGAGCGGAGGAACCAGCCAGAAAGCGGGGGGCCACGGCCGACCTCGACGACGGCCTCCCGATCACCGTCGTCGTCGCGGCCCACAACGAGGCCGAGCGGCTGCCCGCCCTCCTCGACGCCCTCGAGGCCCAGACGCACCATCCCTTCGAGGTCGTGATCGTAGACGATCGATCGACGGACCGGACCGGGGCCGTCGCCGACTTCCGGGCCGCTCGATTCCCCGTCCCTTTGCGAGTCGTCCGCGTCGAGGACGCCGACCTCGAGGCCGCGGGCCTGCCGCCGAAAAAACATGCGCTCGAGTGCGGCGTCGGGGCCGCGCGCCACGACCGTCTGGCCTTCACCGACGCCGACGGTCGGCCTGACCCGGAGTGGTTGGCGACGCTGGCCCGATGGTCCGCCCTCGAGGACGAGTCCAGCCTCGAGGACGGAGGCGCCGTCCTGATCGGGTACGGGCCGTACATCCGAGAACCCGGCCTGCTCAACCGGTTCGTGCGCTACGAGACCGTGACGACGGCCGCGCTCGCCGCCGCGTCGGTCGGGTGGAACCGGCCGTGGCACGCGGTCGGGCGCAACCTGTCGTACCC
>NZ_JBARYR010000240.1:0-1738 GCF_049648075.1 Rubrivirga sp.
GGTGGGCAAAGCGTAGGCTCTCGCTCCGAGAGACCTCGAGATGGCTCGTGTCGTGGTCTGACCACGCGGTCTCGATAGGGTGAGCGATGCGGCGCTGGACCGTAGAGCGGCAGAGGCCTTCCGAGGACGCCACGATATAGATCGTGACGTCGGCGCCGCCCTCGAGGCCGACGCGGTGACGCCGCTTTTGATACGTCGCGGGCACCCCGTCCGTCGCCTCAGTGAGCCGGGGGCAGCGATGTCCAGCCCTCCGACCTGGACGTCGTGGCGCGGTACGACGCGGGCCAGCGGGTCCGTCCAATGCGAGTGGTTCTCGATGATCTCCTGGCTGAGACTAGTCGGGTAGAGGTCGCCCGGGTCGGTCACCCTCTCGGGCGTGAACACAGCGACGACTTGCGTCCCACGTAGCAGCGCTAGACGTCGCGCCTCGCGGAGATCCTCCGTGAAGCCGACGGCCTTGGTCCCATCGTCCACTCGCTGAAGCGCGGGTCGGAAAAGGCCAGCGTCCTCGAGGACGCTACCGCGAGCGGACCGTGATGCCGCCCTCGAGGACGCGGATCTGAATCGCCTTGCCCCGCACGTCGGTCGCAGGCAGGATGGCGCGCCACGCGTCGCCCTCGGGAACGCGCAAGTCGGCGGCGATGCCCAGGAACGGGGCTCCGCCCAGGTCGAGCTCCTCCATCGAGGACGTGCTGCCGGGCCGGACGGTCGCGTCGCGGACGGTGCCCGCTAGGTCGTCGGCGAGCAGGCCTTCGGGATCGCCCCAGAACGCTTGGACGGGGGTGGACAAGAACGTGGCGTCGCTCGATAGCGGGTAGAGGTAAACGCGGGCCGCGTTGCCACCACCGTTCATCTCGAGCTCGCCGACCAGGTCGAAGGCGATGGGGCCGGTGGGAAGCTCGGGGTCTTCCTCCTCGACCGAGGTAGCGGCGACGGGCGGCGGTGGGGGCGCCGAGCGGGAGAAGAAGCTGCACCCGCTCAGGACGAGCGCGGCGGCGAGAAGCGAGAGTCGGATCGTCATGAGGATCGGGAGGCGCGGGAGTGGGCCAAGCTATTGAGGTAGGCGCTCGAGAACGCGGGGCGGTACACGCGCCGCTCGGCGGCGGCGAAGTCCTCGCCCTTCATCATCGCGCACCGCTCGCGGACAAGATCGAGGACGGCGCGGTCTTTTCCGCCCTGCAACAGGCCTCCGCCGCTCGCCTGGCCGCTGAGCTGATCGGGATCGAGGCCGTTGACCAAGACGGCGGCTCCGTCGCGGGCGGCAGCGCGGTAGCCCTCGAGAAGCGCCTGGTGATGCTCCAAGACGGCCTCGGCCGCGTCATCGAGGATGGCCAGCCGCTCGGCGCGCAGACCCGGATCGGCAGGCGTGAGGTGGCGTAGCAGGGCGCCCACGTCGGCGTCGAACAGGAACGCGGTCTCGGGCGCGTGGATGACGGTGTGGCCCAGCAACTCGTGGCGGCACTGGCCCGGGATGCTGATGAGCCGGGCCACGACGGCGGCGAGCGCTCGGTGGAGGTCGTCGGGACCTTCTTGGACCGGGATGGCCTGCTGCGAGACGGGGGGAGCAGGTGGCGTCGCTGGGATCGAGACGTCGATCGGCTGCGGCGCGAAGGGGTCCGTGCCTTCTCCGATGGGTGGCCCGAACAGGTCGTCGAGGTCCGGCCCACTCGCGTCCGGCGGAGGCGCGGCTGGAGGCGGGGCGGGCGGGGTCGCGAACGAGGGCGCCGTCGGCCTCGAG
>NZ_JBARYR010000241.1:0-14873 GCF_049648075.1 Rubrivirga sp.
GGGATCTCGTTCTGGGCCGTGTTCGCCGTCTTCTTCCCGGCGGTGACCGGCATCGAGGTCGGGATCTCGCTGTCGGGCGACCTCAAGGACCCGTCGAAGAGCATCCCTCGAGGGACCATCGCGTCCATTCTGGTCACGTCCGTCGTCTACATCCTGGCGGCGATCTGGTTTGCGACGCATCTGACGCCGGAGGAGTTGATCGGCAACACGTCCGCGATGTCGGAGATCGCGGCGATCCCGGCGCTGATCCTGGCGGGCGTGGCGGCGAGCACGTTGTCGAGCGCCCTAGGGAGCGTGCTCGCGGCGCCGCGGACGTTGCAGGCGGTGTCGAGCGATCGCGTCGTCCCGCGCTGGATGTCGAGCCAGATGGGCAGCGAGACCGAGCCTCGGGCAGCGGTGCTGCTGACGGGCGTGGTCGCAGTGATCGTGATCTGGGCGGGCGACATCGACGCGGTCGCGCCGGTCATCACGATGTTCTTCCTCAATACGTACGGGATGGTGAACCTGGTGGCCGCCATCGAGAAGGCGGTCGCGAACCCGAGCTTCCGTCCTCGATTCGCCGTCCCGGCGCTGGTGCCGGCGCTCGGCGCGCTGGGCTGCTACGGGGCCATGTTCCTGATCAACGCGCCGGCGACCATCGCCGCCATCGTGGTCACCTATGGGATCTACTTCGGACTGCGGAGGCGAGCGATGGTCGGGACGTGGGGCGACGTCCGCAGTGGTGTCTGGACGTCGCTCGCTCGGTTCGCCCTCCTCAAACTGGAGCGCGGCGGGGGCAACGACGACGCCCGCAACTGGCGTCCGAACCTGATGGTGTTCACGGGCCAGCCCCACAACCGAGAGCGCCTGGTGGCGCTGGCGGGATGGCTCAGCCTGGGGCGCGGCGTGGTCACGTTCAGCCAACTCATCACCGGCAAGGTCGATGACCCGAACAAGCCGGCTTTGCGCGAGCAGGCCCAGGAGCGGATCCGCACGTACATCCAGGACCACGGCATGACGGCCTTCGCCGAGGCCCAGATCGTGCAGAACTTCGCGACGGGCGCCGTGGCCGTCTCCCAAGCGCACGGCATCGGCCGGCTCGAGTCCAACACGGTCATGATGGGCTGGAGCGGGACGCCGGGCGGGCGGACGATGCTGCTGGGCGTCCTCCGCGACTTGGCCGACCTGGGCAAGTCCGTGCTGTACCTGCGCGTGGACGACTCGCACGGGTTCGGCGAGCGCCGACGGATCGACGTGTGGTGGGGCGGCCGGGGCGGCAACGGCGACCTGATGCTGTTGCTCGCGCACTTGGTCCGTCAGCACCGCGACTGGGACGGCGCCGCGCTCCGCGTCTTGCGCGTCGTCGGACGCCGGGAGGCCGTCGAGGGCGTCCACGCCGACACGGTCAAGCTGCTCGACGCCGTCCGCGTCGAGGCCGACGTCGAGATCGTGGTCCGAGGCGACCGAGCGTTCAACGAGATCGTCAACAAGGAGGCCGCCGGCACGGACCTGACCATCCTGGGCTTGCAGCGGCCCGACCTCGAGGACACCGAGTACGGCGAGCGCCTGAACACGCTGGTCACGCTCGTGGGGACCGTCCTGCTCGTCCACAACGGCAACCCCGGCTCGGCGTCGCTCGAGACGGAGTAGCGGCGGGGACGGCTCTCTCTGGCGACGGCCAGGGCCGACCTCGAGGACGACGGTCCAGCATCGCCTTGGATTGGGCTGTAAACCCGTCCGCCGCGGGACCTGCCCTTGAGCACGAGGAACGCGTGCGCCCTCGAGGGCGAACCACGACCGTGGCCTCCGACCTCCGCCTCCGACGCACGCTCACCGTCCGCTCGCCCGTGGACGGCGCCAAGCTCGTGCTCACCAAGAACCGTGGCGAATCGCGCGAGCACGTCCTGATGAAGGCAGCATTGTGGGTCCTGTACCGTCCCCACTTCCCCGACCTCCGGGTCGAGGTCCGAATCGGCGACGCGTTCAAGCCCGATCTGGTCGCGCTCGCCCCGCCGCCCGGCGGCCTGGCCTACGGCGACCTCGAGCCGACCTTCTGGGGCGAGGCCGGCAAGGTAACGCCGAAGAAGTGGGCCTCCCTCCTCCGCCGCTTCCCCGACACCCACTTTGTCTGGGCACGCTGGAACGAGCGTCTTCAGCCGCACGCCGCGACGTTGCAACGCGCGCTCGGATCTCGTCCTCGACGCGCTGCCCTCGAGGTCGTGCGTATCCCCCCATCCGTTTTGGTCGGCCTCGAGGCCGACGGCACGCTCGATGTCCGATTCGAGGACGAGCCCGGCAATGGAATCGCCGTCGAGCGCGTTCGGGTGGCATGGGGAAACGCCTGAGGCCTAGACTGTTAGCGGCCACCCGATCTTGATGCCATGAGTATGACCGAGCATGTCGTGTTGGTAGACGAGTCCGACCGCGAGATCGGGACCGCCGAAAAGCTGGCCGTCCACCGCGACGGGCGTCTGCACCGCGCCGTCTCCGTGTTCCTGTTCGACGAGCAGGGCCGGTGGCTCCTTCAGCGCCGCGCCGACGGCAAGTACCACTCGCCCGGGTTGTGGTCGAACACGGCCTGCACGCACCCGCGCCCTGGAGAAGCCCCTGCCGACGCCGCGAGCCGACGCCTCGACGAAGAGATGGGCGTCCGCTGCCTCTTGCAACCCGCGTTCGCCAAGGTCTACCGCGCCGACCTCGAGGGGCCGGAGCCGCTGGTGGAGCACGAGTTCGACCACGTCTTCGTCGGCCGGTTCGACGGCGAGCCGATCCCGGCCGAGGCCGAGGTCTCCGGCTGGAAATGGATCGAAGCCGCCGACCTCCGCGCCGACCTCGAGGAACGGCCCGAGCAGTACACGCCCTGGTTCCGCCTGTTCGCCGACGACGCGGCGCAATCGGCCGGCCTCGAGGGCGAGTAGAGACGGGAGCACTCGGACCAGCCATTCGCTCCCGTCCTCGAGGACGAGTCGGCGTAACACGTAGCCGAGGCCTCCGTAGAGACGCCACCCCTCTACCCCACCCCATGTCGGCCTCCGAAACCACCCTCGTCAGCGATGTCGTCACGTACAACGCCAAGGTCTGGCTGGCGGGCATCGCGGCGGCGTTGTTCGTCCCGCTCTCCCTCGTCGCCCTCGCCCTCGATGTGATCGCCCGGCGCACCGGAGAGCCTGACGCGTTGGCACGACGCGTTCTCGCCGCCAGCGCCCGGTTCGAGGAGGCCATCGACATCCACGGCGACCTGACCGACGTCCGCGTCACGCCGCACGCGGCGTAAGGACTGGCGCTCGGGCGGCGGCGCGGCCATCTTGAGACATGGCCCTTCCCGCCTCCCCTCTCCTCGAGAGCCGTACGACCGGCGCACTCCGCGCTCCGCCTGCGGCCTCGAGGCCGACGCCTCAAGACGGGCCGGCGTTGGCGAGGTCCGTGCTCTCGGTGATCGCGCTGTGGGCCGTCCCCGCCGCCATCGCCTTGGGCCAAATCTCGATCGAGCAAACCCTCGTTGGGGAGCCGGTCGCCTGGCGAGCCGCGCTCTGGACGACTCTCCCCAACTGGGTGCTGTGGGCCGCGCTCACGCCACCGGTCGTGGCTCTGGCCTCGAGGGTCGGGCCGAGCACAGCCCCCGCGTGGCAGATCGTCGCGGTCCACGCGATCGGGGCGACACTGGCGCTCGCGGCGCACTCCATCGGCAACGTCGCGGCGTTCCGCATTGCGGGGCTGCCGAGCGACTGGACGTGGGGCACGTTCGAGACGCACTATGGGCTCCGCTTCCACGTCAACGTCGTCTCGTACGCCCTGGTCGTCGCGGCCACGTGGGTCGTGATGGCGTCGCGCCGCGCCCGTGACCGCGAGCGCCGACACGCCGCCCTCGAGGCCGACCTGGCCAACGCCGAGCTGCGAGCGCTCCAGATGCAGGTCCGGCCGCACTTCCTGTTCAACGCGCTCCACGCCGTCGGCGCGACGGTCCGCAAGGGCGACGGTGACCAGGCCGTGACCATGATCGGCCAGCTCGGCGACCTGCTCCGGTCCAGCCTCGAGGCCGACGGGACCGCGATCGTTCCGCTCTCGCGCGAACTCGACGTTCTGGAGCGGTACCTCGCCCTCGAGGGCGTCCGCGTCGGAGACCGGCTGACGGTGGACTGGAACGTCGAATCGGATGTGCGTCAGATGATGGTCCCGGCCTGGATCCTCCAGCCCCTCGTCGAGAACGCGATCAAGCACGCCGTCGCGGCCCACTCGGGACCCGCCCGCATCGAGGTCGGCGCCCGCGTCCTCGAGGGCGATCTGGTGTTGACCGTCGAGGACGACGGGCCGGGGCTGGGCGCGACGACCACGAGCGGGACCGGCGTCGGACTGGCGAACACGCAGGCGCGGTTGGCGACCCTCTACGGCGACGACGCGTCGCTCGACCTCGAGGCCAACGCCGACGGCGGCACGACGGCCCGCGTCACGCTCCCCCTGTCCCGATGACGTTGCGCGCCCTGGTCGCCGACGACGAGCCGCTGGCCCGAGACACGGTCCGCTTGCTCCTGGACCCGGTCGAGGGCGTCGACCTCGAGTGGGAGGCCGCGGACGGCCAACAGGCGGTCGACACGATCCGCGAGCACCAGCCGGACCTGGTGTTCCTAGACGTCCAGATGCCCCACCTCGACGGGTTCGGCGTCATCGAGGCCGTCGGGCCGGACGCCATGCCGACGACCGTGTTCGTGACGGCGTTCGACCACCACGCGCTCCAGGCCTTCGACGCGGCCGCCGTCGACTACCTGGTCAAGCCGTACGACGACGCCCGCTTCCACCGCGCCTTGGACCGGGCGCGCACGTTCTGTTCTCCCGCCCTCGAGGCCGATGCGGCCAGCGACGTCGCCCTCAGGCTCCGCGCCCTCCTCGACGGACGCGACCTCGAGACGGCGGACCGGCTGCTGGTGCGCGAGGGGACGAAGCTCGTCGTCGTCGAGGCCGAGTCGATCGACTGGATTGAGGCGTCGGGCGACTACGTCGCGCTGCACGTCGGGCCGAGGACGCACCTGCTGCGCGAGACGCTGTCCGGCGTCGTGGCGCGGCTCGATGGTCGTCGGTTCGCCCGCGTCCACCGCTCGACGGCGATCCAGGTCGACCGCGTCCGCGACGTTCGGCCGCTGGCGAGCGGAGACGCCCGGCTTCGGCTGCGAGACGGGACGGAGCTCCGCGTGAGCCGGCGCTACTGGAAAGAGCTCGAGGCCCGATTGGGCGGAGCGGCCTAGCTCGCCCTCGAGGTCGAAACTGGGCTCGCGAGGTCGCTCGTCGCACCACGTCACCGTTGAGCCGTGCGCCTCCACCGCTCACCGATTGAGAGGACTGGAAAGGGCGAGAGCTTCCGTTGAGAGTGTGCATCCGGCGACCGCCGGGCTCTCTCCACTCTCCCCTATACCCATGCGTTTGCGCACCCTTCTCCTCGCCCTCGTCGCCCTGCCGCTCGCGGCCTCCGCCCAGCACCGCGGCGACATCGTCGAGGTCGCCTCTGGCAGCGACGACTTTCGAACCTTGGTCGCCGCCGTCCAGGCCGCCGGCCTGGTCGAGACCTTGCAGGGCGACGGTCCCTTCACCGTCTTCGCCCCCACCAACGCCGCCTTCGCTCGGCTGGGCGACGACGCGATCCAGAGCTTGCTCCGCCCTGAAAACCGCGACCAGTTGACGGCCATCTTGACCTACCACGTCGTCCCCGGCCGCGTCACCGCTCGTCAGATCGGACGGATCGACGAGCTCGAGACCGTCAACGGCCAATCGCTCTCGATCGGCGTCCGCATCGACGGCGCGGAGTTGGTGGCGACCGACATCGAGGCCTCGAACGGCATCGTGCACGTCATCGACCGCGTCTTGATGCCGCGCGAGATGCCGGCACCCAGCAGCCAGCGCCGCTCGTCGCATCACTGATCACGCTCGCCAGCATAACGGGGGCCGCCGGACGTCCGGCGGCCCTTCCTTTGTGTAGCCACTCCTGCTTTATGCGCGCCTTTCTACTCAGCCTTGCTTTCGTCGCCGCCGCCGCCGCACAGGTGCCGCCGGACCTCGCGGGCCGTTGGTCCGGCGCCGCGATCTACGACGGCGGAGCGCTCCGCCTGTTCGACCTCGAGGTCGAGGTCCCACGCCCGGACACCCTCGAGGTCGTGCTCACCCAGCCCTACAACGGGTTCACGCGCTTCGGCTTCCCGTTCGCCTATGAGCCCGGCGGACCGGCCGACGGCTTTCTCTCTGCCGGACTCTTCGGCGACGAGATGCGACTGCTCGTCGACCTCGAGGACGGGACGCTGCGCGGCACCGTGGTCGTCGGTGGGGACACGACGGCGACCGTCTCGCTCTCCCGAGTCCTCGACTACGACCTGCCGACGTTCGGCCTCGAGGACGTCACGTTCGTCGCGGGCCGAGACACATTGGCCGGCAGCTTGGTCGTGCCGCCGGGCGGCGGCCCACACCCGACCGTGCTGATGGTGCCCGGTCGCGGCTACGGCTACGGCCGGGGCGAGATGGGGAGTTGGGCCACGATGATAGCTCGAAATGGCATCGCGGCGTTCATCTACGACGCCCGAGGAACCGGCGTCTCGACCGGCGTCGACTCACTCACGACCGGCGCCGAGCGCGTCCAAGACGTCCGAGCCGCCCTCGATGTCTTAGCCGAGCACCCCTCGGTCCAGCCGGACGCCGTCGGCATCTTGTCGAACAGCGCTGGCGCCTGGGTTACGCCGCTCGCCCTCGAGGGCCGCGACGACGTCGCGTTCTGGGTGTCGCTCGTTGGGCCGGTCGGAAGCCTGGCCGAGCAGCAGTCCGCGGCGGTTCGCCAGCTCATGCGCGACTCGGGCCAGGCGTTCACCGACACCGATTACGCCGAAGCGACTGCATATCAAACACGCCTCGTCGAGGTCGCGTCGTGGCCGGAGGTGGCACCACTCGTCGAGGACGCCCGGTCACTTCCGTGGGCCGAGTTCGCCGACCTACCGGAGGGACCGGACGACGAGCAGCTTCGCTACTTCGCCCGGCGCCCCGGCTTCGACAACACGGCCGCCCTCGAGGCGCTCCATGTCCCGGTTCTCGCCATCTACGGCACCGCCGACTGGATCGTCCCACCGGGCGATCACGTGCCCGCCCTCGAGGCCGCTGCCCAACGCGCCGGGTTCGACCTGACGCTGTTCGTCCTCGAGGGCGTGGACCACTCGCTTGGGATTCCAGGTGGCGAGGTCGGAGACGGGTCGTAGCCCGAACGCTACACGCGCGTCTGGGGCCGCCCCGGACGACTGTTCACCACCATCGTGGACTGGACGCGAAGCCGAGTCGGCCTCGAGTAGAACGCGGCTCCAAAAGAGAGCCGTACCTCTTCCCCAACCCGAGCGGTCGTCTTACAGCGTCGGCGTGGGGCGGGCGTTGCCCTCGAGGCCGTCGGCGTAGCCGGTCATCTCCAAGAAGCCGACGCCCGCCGCGGAGCCCGTGACCACGACCGAGCCTTCCCAGTAGCGGACCGTCGCGTCGAGCTCCTGCTCGTCGAACGCGGCCTCGACCTCGAGGTCGATTCCCTGGTCCGGCACGCGCAGGCGCCAGCGCGTCGGGTAGTCGCCGCCCAAGGGGCTCGACCATGTCGCGAGCGGCTCGAGGGAGTACATCCCCGAGTCGAGGTGGATCTTGGTCCCGTCCTCCAAAACGAGCGAGCCCTTCGAGAGCGGGTCCTTCGTCCCGTCGGTCTGGCGGAGCTGGTACAGCATCAGGTCGCGGCCGTCGTCGAGGTGGAGCGCGAACCAGTCCCACCCGACTTGATTCTCACTCAGCGCCGACGTCGACCACTCGCGGTCGAGCCACGTCAGACCCTCGACGGGGATCGCCTCGCCGCCGATCGTGATCGTGCCCGTCGTCGCCATCCGCGTCTGGGCGTAGTAGTAGCTCGCGTTGCCCTCGCCGGCGCCCTTCTGGCTTAGGCCTCGGTCGCCCTGAAACACGATGGGCTTGACGGGCTCGGCCTCGAGGTCGAACGCGGCGCCGTCGGCAGAGCCGGTGAGGCGGATCGGGACGGGGCCGTCGGCGGGTCCGGTGGCTTCCAGGCGGACGGGGCCGAGGAATGCCGCGACGGGATCGGAGCTCGCGCCGGCCAGCCCCGCCGCGCCTCTCGAAAAGCGCTCCTCGTCGTAGAACCGCTCGGCCTCGAGGTCGCCGATGGCCGTGTGGGCCATGTACAGTTGGTTCGCGCCCCACCCCGACTCCCGGGCTCCGACCGTGTCCGGCGCGAGCGCCGAGCGGAAGACGGTGAACTGGATCCCGAACCGCCGGTCCGTGCCGTCGGTCGCGCGGACGTTGCCGGTCACGTACCACCACTCGGCCTTGAAGGCGGGGTGCGGCCCGTGGTCCTCGGGGAAGACGAAATCGCGGACGCGGTCCGCCCGCGCGTAGCCGACGGTGTCGCCCGACATGGCCTCGGCGACGGACACGCTCGCGCTGACCGGTTGGCGGCTCCCGTCGCACGCGGCGAGCGCGATCACGAGCGGAGCGAGAAGCAGGAGACGGAGAGCCACGACGATCAGAATTTGGTAGACCATGGGACGCCCTCGAGGGCGGACCTGATCCGCCACCTTCGTCCTCGAGAACCGCCCGACAACTCATCGTCCTCGAGGGCGTAGACTTCGTTCCGCTCCCCTTTCTTCGAGATGCGCTTCGCCTTCCTCCTCCTCCTGATCCTCGGCGTCATCGGCATTCTGCTCGCGACGCAGGACGCGAACCTGACCAACGAGGTCCGCCTCGCCCTTCCGTTCACCGACGCCGACTGGACCGGCCCAGTGCTCTGGATGATCGGTGGGTGGTTCGGAGCCGGTCTCTTGCTCGGCTACCTCGTCGCGCTCCCGGGCCGCGTCGGCGCGTCGATGCGGGCGCGCAAGATCGAGAAGCAACTCGGCACGACAGAGGTCAAGAAGGACAAGGCCGTCAGCGCGCTCAACACCTCGGCACCGATCTCGGCCTCGAGGACGACTCCGCCCGCGACGGAGGCCGACGAGATGCAGAGGTTGGCCGACGAGGTCGCCCGGCGTACGGAGTCGGTCCAGGCCACGCCGCCGCCCAAGGTGTGACCTCGGGCGCTCTCCGCTAGTTGGTGCCCTTAGCGTCGTACACCGTCACTACGTCCGAGCCGATGTAGCGCTCGAGGATGGGGCTGAGGTGTACTCTCGAGACCAGGTCGACGTCACGGCCGAGCGCGTAGCTCAGTGTCTCCTCGAGGTCGAGGAGGTGGTCCAGAGTCGCAGCGCCCGGGTCGAACTCGTAGAGGAAGTCCAGGTCGCTCGACCCATGGGCCTCGCCGCGGGCCGCAGAACCGAACAGGACGAGCGATCGCAGACCGAGCCGTCGAAGAACGGGCTCTTGAGCACGGAGGGTGTCCCGAATGTCGGTGAGTGATGTCATGATGACTCGAGGAGGGCGCCGACCTGAGCGTGGAGGTCTGGAATATCGGCCACGACGACGTTCCAGATGATGTCGTAGTCGACCGCCCAGTAAACGTGGGCCACGACGTTGCGCAGTCCTCGGATCTTCCTCCACGGAACAGAAGGGGACGCCGACTTGAACTCGTCGCTGAGCTGCCCGACTGCCTCGCCAATGATCGAGAGACTCCGCTCCTACGCGAGGATCAAGGTCTTGTCAGCGAGGAACGCTTCCTTCGCAAGCCCCTCCGACGTCTCGATCAGGTACGCCGTTTGCTCCAAGACGTGCTCGAGGTAGAAGCGGGGCTCTTTCACAATGGTCGTGGTCCGTCCTCGAGGGCGCTACCGGACGCGTGTAAACGGCACCGTCTCGACGCGGCTCGGTGTCCGCAGTTGCGCGAGGTAGACGCCCGCGACGGACTCGAGGCCGCTCCACTGCGCCCGTCCGTCCTCGAGGGCGACCGACGCGAGCTGACGGCCTCGAGCGTCGAACACGACGACCGTTCCGGCGCGGGCCGACGACTCGAACGAGACCGCGCCAGTCGACGGGTTCGGGATGACGCGCAAGCCCACGTCGCCGGACGGCTCGGCCGGCCTCGAGGTCGGCATGCCGGAGGACCAGAACAGGAAGCCGCCTGACGAGGTGCCGGCGATGATCTCGGGGCGGGCGTCGCCCTCGAGGTTGCCCAGCGTCGGCGTGGTGCGGCGGCGGGCGGCCTCGATGGGCTCGGCCTCGACGAACCGGGGCGCGGTGAGCGTGCCGGTGTTCTCAAAGATGCGCATCTCGCCTCGGGCCGTACCGATCAGCAGGTCGAGGTCGCCGTCGCCGTCCAAGTCGCCCAAGGCTGGGGCGCTGTCGCCGTCGACCTCGTCGGGCAGACCGATCTGGTCGCGGAACGCCAAGTCCGTGCTGTCCGGCCGGCCGTTGCTCGCGACCGTAAACGCCGGCTCCCTCGCCGTCCCGACGTTCCGGTAGACGCCCACGCGACCGTTCGACGACCCGCCGATCACGTCGAGGTCGCCGTCGCCATCGAGGTCACCGAGCGTGGCCCGGCCGTACTGCCCCGTGTCGATCCCGCCCCACCGGTCGTCCTCGCGGACGTACTCCGGCCTCGAGGACGTGCCCACGTTGCGCAGGAAGGCGAAGCGGCCGTTGAACCCGCCGACCAGCAGGTCGAGGTCGCCGTCGCCGTCCAGGTCGCCGAAGGCAGGCGCGTAGGCGCCGAAGTCGTAGGCCAGCTCGAGCCAGTCGGCGTCCTCGAGGACGAACGACGGCTCGGTCACGGTCCCGACGTTCTCGTAGAGGGCCAGGTTGGCACGCGTCGGGTCGTCGGGGTTGGACTCGTTGGCGAGCACCATGTCGAGGTCGCCGTCGGCGTCGAGGTCGGCCAGGGCGACGGTCGAGCGGGTGCCGTAATCGAGGGCGTACAGCAGCCGGTCGGTCTCGAGTCGCAGGTCGGGCTCGGTCGGCGTGCCGACGTTCTCGAACCCGATCAGGTTGGCGACGGCCGTCTGGGTTTGGAAGCACAGCCCCCGCTGGACGCCAACGACCAGGTCGAGGTCGCCGTCGGAGTCAACGTCGCCGTAGGTCGGGGCGTTGTAGCCGCCGGACGTCAGGGGTTGGCCGACCGGGAATCGCTCCGACTCCAAGACGAGGTTCGGGTCGGTCGGCGTTCCAACGTTGTCGAAGTAGAACAAGCTCGGGGCGAAAAAGTCGCCCCAAAACAACTCGGGCGCGCCGTTTCCATCGAGGTCGGCGACGGCGATCGCGTTCGCACCGTGCTTGCCGGATCCCCGGCCGGGCACGTTGGGAGACGGCAGGTTGGGCGCCGCACCACCCTGCGAGCGGCACTGCGGGTTCTCCTCGTAGATCACGATGTCCTGGAACTCGTCGGTCACGAACTCGAAGACCGGCACGCCGTCCCTAAGCCCGACGTGTTGGTACGTCGTGATCGTCCCGACGTCGGCCTTGCCGGAGAACAGGTCCGGGTCGCCGTCGCCATCGAGGTCGGCCAGCTCGGGGATCGACGAGTCCTCGATGTTGACCGGCTCGCCATCCACATCGCGCAGGAGCTCGGCGCCGACCTCGAAGGCGGCTTGCTGCGGCGTCCCGGTGTTGCGCCAGTAGCGGACGCGCCCCGGTGCCCCGCGCGCCAGCAGGTCGAGGTCGCCGTCGCCATCGAGGTCGCCGAACGTGGCCCAGTTGCCGGGCTCGATGCCACCCAGACGGTCGGTCCGCCAGACGTACTCGTCCTCGACGCGCTCGAAGAACTGGAGTCCGGCGCCGCCCACGTTGACGATCAGGTCCGCGTCGCCGTCCGCGTCGATGTCGACGAGAGCGGGTCGCGGCTCGAAGAAGCCCCCGGCGAATGGGAAGTCGACAGCTTCTCCGCCCTCGAGGACGGGGAACGGCGTCGCGTCGCGCGTGAACGACTGAGCCGCTGACAGTGGGGCGAGGACGAGAAGCAGAAGAAGCGAGCGCATTCGAGGTCTAAAAAATGAGAGGACGTTGGGCTACGCCGGCCTTACGGCTCTCGAGGACGGATCAACGAGCGTCGGCTGGTGCGACCTCGAGGCTGATCTGCCTTAGGAACTCAGGGGCGAAGTCGGCACCGTTAGACCACGACACCGTCCGTGTTTCGGGGTCGACGTAGGCGCTTGCAAACATGGCTTCGTCGCGCAACGGCTCGAACACCTCGCCCTCGAGGGCGTCGCTCAGGTCGACTTCCCGTTCGGTGCCATCTGTAAACGAGACGACGAGCCGATAGCCATCGAGGTAGCGGACGTTGGTGACGTGGAGGAATGGGTACGACATGGCGATCAGGTCAACGGTTCGATCTGCTCGAGAGGCTCACTCGCTCTCGCGAGATCCCAGTTTCGCATGAGATCGTCTTCGTGGAGGCTGGCCCACTCGAGGACGAGTCGTAGAGCTCGCTTTGACATCTTTCCAGTGACGGCGCCGCCTCGGATCTCGACGATCACCTCGTCCTCACCGTAGCGGGCGTGGAAGTGAGGCGGGGCGTGGTCGCGGTAGTTCAGAAAGACCACGATGCCGAAGAAGCGCGAGACAGTGGGCAAAACAGAACGGGTAGCGGCTACCGGGGCGAGGGCTAGTCTTCAGGAGTCATGTTGCCGTGGTCCATGCCCTCGTGGTCCATGCCGCCATGATCCATCCCGTCGTGGTCCATCCCGCTGCCCATCAGCATCACCGGCTCCAAGCCGGACGGATAGGCGCCGAGTTGAACGACGCCGAGCAGCTCGCCCATCGGCGAGAACGCGGCCAGGTTGCCGAACGCCTCGGCCCCTCGCGCCTCGCCCGTTTCGGGGTCGTTGAACAGGAAGTCCGGCGTCCACGCGCCGTTGAGGTTGGACGAGGTGACGAAAAACTGCGACCCGTCCATGGCCGGCGCCGGGCTGTGGGGCTGGCTCAGCGGTCCAGCCGGAGCGGCCTCATCGACCGAGCGAAGCATCGCCCGCGTGTCGGCATCGAGGATGGAGATCGCGTCGCCGCGCTGGTCCGGGATGAGAAGCGCTGAGCCGTCGTGGTTGGCGTGGGCGTGGTACGGACCGTCGCCGGCCGGGGCCGCGCCGTCGAACGACAGCGTGCCGTCCTCGGCCAACGTCATGAACAGCACCTCGTCGGTCGACCTCGAGGTCAGCGTCACGGTGTACGGGTAGGTCGCCATGGAGTGGCCGCTATGGCCGCCGCCCATGTGGTGCGCGCCCAGGATGCTGAAGTGGATGAACTCGCGCGGCTCGCCGTCGGTCGGGATGACCACCAACGCGGCGTCGCCGGACTCGGCGTCGTAGACCATCGCCCTCGAGGCCGACTGCGTGCCGGTGAGCTCGGCGGTGATGGCGTAGCGACCGTCCGGGGTGGCGGCCATCGCGTGCGGGACGTTGAACGGCGTGTCGATGACCTCGACCTCCATCGTCTCGCGGTTCAGGATGGCGAACCCGTTGGCGAGCGGGTCGGACAGCGTCGAGCGGCCGACGAACATCCGGCTGGTGGACGGGTCGAGCGACATCATGCCGGGCGTCGCGAACACGCCGTCCTCGGTCCGACCGAGCAGGAACGCCGGGTCGCTCGGATCGAGGCTCATGTCCAGGCTCACCTTGGCGACGACGCCCGCGGAGACGAGCGAGACGTAGGCGGCGCTCCCGTCCATCTCGAACGTGAAGTGGTGCGGGCCGTAGGGCGCACTCGGGATGCCCAAGTCGTCGAAATAGATGCGTCGGATCAGCCTCAGCGATTCGGCGTCGATGATGGCGACGTGGTTCTCGGCCTGGACGCCGGCGAACAGCAGGTTGGTGGCGTCGGCGAACGGGATCCTCTCGCCGTCCTTGGCGCCGTCCTCGATCCAGCGCTCGAGGTAGCGGACCTCGTCGTCCTCGAGGTCGCGCAAGTTCGGGAACGGGATCTCGGTCGAGGCCGGCAGGTCCTTGACGAACCGGAGCATCAGGCTGCCTTGGCTATCGAAGGGAACCACGAACCCGCTCGGGCCGGCCATGACGACGTCCTCGAGGTCGTAGTCGGCGGGGTCCCCGGTGCCGCCGGCCGTCGGCGCCAGGACGTTGCGGGCGGCCAAGAGCGGGCGGACGTGCGTGTCGTAGTCGAACGAGTCGAGGGCGTCGTAGTCGACGCCGGCCGGGTCGAAACCGTCGTCCGCGAGCGACTTGGTGGTGTCGCAGGCCGCGAGGACGAGCACGAGGGACGCGAGGGTGAGAAGCCGAGTCATGGTCGAGGCGGAGAGTCAGGGGACCGAACGCACCGGCGCTCGGGCCGGTTCGGGAAAGGAACGGCGAGAGCGCGTGCAGATTGACGGAGCGGTGCGGTTTCGGCGAGACTTCCGACCTCGAGGACGGGTGTTGACCTCGAGTGCGGTTTGCGAAAGCGTCGGTTCCGGGTAGGGGCGACACAGTGGAATGCCCAGCGCAACGTCCAGGGCAAACGGAGCACCATAGCGAAACGTAGCGCGTCGAGATTCTTCGACTCCGCTGCGCTGCGCTCAGAATGACGTTGTAGGTGGGGTCGGATCATCGACGATCGGCGCGGTCAACGTGAGCGTGCTGCCACTCTCCCTTCTCACCAACAACGTCATCCTGACCGCGAAGCGACGGCGCAGCCAGCCAGCCGAGGGATCTCGACGCGCATCAGGGTACCGCGCAGTCCCGGAGCGACCTCGAGGACGGCTCCGCGCTGATCTCGTTCGTCCTCGAGGACGGCGCATTCCCGCCGACGCGACCTCGAGGGCGTCCTACCTTTCGGCGTGTCGCTTCCCGCCCCGATCACTCGTTCCAGCCGCGTCGCCGTCGTGGCGCCGGCCTCCGCCGCGCTCGACCGGTCCGACATGGACGCCGGCATCGACGCGCTACGCGCCCGGGGCCTCGAGGTCGAGGTCTACGAACCCGGCCGGCTCGGCTACCTCGCCGGCCCCGATGCGGACCGCGCCCGTGCGCTCAACGCCGCGC
>NZ_JBARYR010000242.1:0-8795 GCF_049648075.1 Rubrivirga sp.
GGCGACGCCAACGCGTACAGCCGCCAACCGGGCTCGACGACCGCATCGAGGACGACGCGCGCGGTCTCACCGCGCTCAGCGCGCTCGGCCCGAGCCGTCCAGGTGACGACGTCGGCGGAGCGGACGCCTTGGGCGAACGCGGGCACGGCCGACAGGGCGGCGAGTGCGAGAATGGAGGCGAAGCGGATCACTCGGCACAAACGGAAGCGGCGGGCACAAACGTACGCCGCCGCACCGACCTCGAGGGCGAGGCCGGCAAATCCGTTCTAGAGCGAGGCCTCCTCGGCGACCACCGTGACCTTGACCTCGGCCGTGATCTCGGGGTGCAGGCGCACCGTCGCCGGGTAGACGCCGGTCGTCTTGACGTCCTCCATCGACACCTTGCGGCGGTCGAGGTCGAACCCGACCGACTTGAGCTCCTCGACGACCTGGGCCGTCGTGACGGTGCCGAACAGGCGGTCGTTGTCGTCGCCGCCGGTCTTGACCGGGATCACGACCTCGGTGCCGTTGAGCTTCTCGGCGAGCTTCTCCGCGTTGCCGCGGGCGGCCTCGATCTTGTGGGCGGCCTGACGGCGCTCCTCCTCGTACCGCTTCCGCGTCGACTTGGTCGCGACGACGGCGAGCTGGTTCGGGATGAGGTAGTTCTGGCCGAAGCCCGGCTTGACGTCGACGACGTCGCCCTTCATGCCGAGCGTGTCGTGGTCCTCCGTGAGAATGACTGTCATGGTGTTCTCGGTTGTCGGTCCCGTCCTCGAGGTCGCAGCACCGAAGTGCCGTAGCCGTCCTCGAGGACGAGGGTCCGCTCTACTTGACGTTGTCGGCGACGAACGGGAGCAGCGCCACGTGGCGGGCGCGCTTAACGGCCGTCGTGAGCTGGCGCTGGAACTTAGCCGAGACGCCGGTCATGCGCCGCGGGAGCAGCTTGCCGGTCTCGTTCACGAACCGCTTGAGCGTCTCGGTGTCCTTGTAGTCGATGTACTCGACGCCGGCCTCCTTGAAGGGGCACTTCATGGTGGCCCGCTGCGCACCCGGCGCCGCAATCCGCTGAAGGTCCTCCGGGTTGGAGGCGGCCAAGAGCCGCGCCGCGACCTCGGGCGAGACGGCGCGGGGCGCGGGCTCGGAGCCGATCTGGGCGGCGGCCTGCTCGACGGCCGTGGGGGCGTCGGCGGAGGCGGGGACGCTGGCGGCCTCGAGGGCGTTGCCGACGTTCGTCTCCTCGATCTTGGTCACCTCAGGGTTCTGGGGACCGGTCGCGGCAGCCTCGGGGGCCGCAGCGGTCTCGGGGGTCGCAGCCGCTTCGGGAGCCGCAGCCTCTTCGGGGGCGGCGCCTGCCGCGTCCGCGTTGCTGTTCTGGACTTCTGCCATGGTTGTGAGCGCCATCGAGGGCGCGGGCTCGGGTTAGGCGCGCTGGACGGGCGGCGCGATCTTCGGGAGGTCCTTACCGGCCCGCTGGGCCTGGTAGTGCCGCTCCATCTTGGCGTCGTAGCGGAGCACCATATGCCGCATGATGTCGTCGTTGATGATCAACGCGCGCTCGATCTTCAAGAGCCCGCCGTTGGCGGCCTTGGGAAGACGGAAGTTGGCCACGACGTAGAAGCCGTTCCGCTTCTTCTCGATCGGGTAGGCCAGGCGCTGGCTCCCGTTCTCCTCGACGTGCTCGACGGCCGCGCCGTTCTCGGAGAGGTACTGCGTCACGCGCTGGACGATGTCCTTGGTCTGGTCCTCGTTGAGGACCGGGTTGATGATGTACATCAACTCGTACATCGGGTCTTTGGACCCGGAGGCCGGAGCCTGGGCGTCTGCCATGTCCCTGTGGGAAACTGAGTTCAGTGAGCCCGCGGCGTCCCAGGATGTGTCCCCGGATCCCCCGCGAGCAGGGCGAACGACGAAGGTACCCGGCCTCGAGGACGAGACCAGCGAAGCAGGAGCGAAGACGTTCGGGGTTCGGGGTCGAGTTCAACGCGGAGCCGTCTTCGAAGACGCGTCAGACACAGCGACCTCAGAACTCCCAGAGTCATCCTCGCGCACGCGGGGATCCATACGGTGCTGCTCGTCGCCTCAAGGGTGGCGCTCGGCCTCGAGGGTGGACCCAGATCCCTCGACCTCGAGGGCGGCCCGTTAGCTCCGAGAGACGACTTCGAGGGCGGCCTCGCTCAGTCGATGCAGCACACGACGACGCTTCCATCGTCGGCCGCCCGGGTGTAGACGCCACGCACGTCCTCGAACGCTCTCGGCAACCACTTCGGCATGAACCACTTTGTAGCCACCCCAAGCAATTCCGCGACCCCTTCCGCTCTAGTGATGAGCGCATCGAGGTGGGCGTCCTCGAGGGCGGACGCAATCACCGCGACGTCTATCGGGAGATTGAACCGAGGGTGGAACGCGCTGTCGAACGTCCGGTCGAGGGCGGGTGGAAAGAGGTGTGTCCCGAGTACGCTTCGGGCTAACACCGGCGGCGTCCCCGACTCGGGTCTCGACTCACCGACCCACTCCTCAGGGTCGAACGCGATCAGCAAGTCGTTCCACGTCTTCTGGAGTTCTGCGGTCTCGAGGGCGCCGTCGTGGATCCGGTGGTCCCACGGACTGAACACGGCGGCGTTGTACCGCCGCTCCCACACGCTGTTGTGCGTCCGGCTCAGCATCTCCGCCAAACGGACGGCGGACCCAGGCCGCCGTTCGTAGTCCTCGGCCTCGTGGCCCCAGTCCGGGACCCCGAACGTGGCCCGGCCGATCTCTTTCCCTACCCGGCACGCGCGACCGGTCGCCTCAAACAAGAGCTCCGGCTCAACCCGGTAGAGCGTGGACCGGACGCCCACTACTCCCCGCTTGCGGCCTCCTCCATGCGCGCCTCGCGGTCCGCCAGCGCGAGCGCCTTGACCACGTCCTCGAGGTTGCCGTCCAGGATGTTCTGCAGCGCGTGGTTCTTGTCGTCGCCCTCCAAGCGGTGGTCCGTGACCCGTCCCTGGGGCCAGTTGTACGTCCGGATCTTGCCCGAGCGGTCGCCAGACCCGACCATCTCTTTGCGCGCCGCGGCTCGCTCGTTGTGCACGCGGTCGAGTTCCATCTGGTAAAGCCGCGACCGGAGCACCCGGAACGCCTTGTCCTTGTTCTTGATCTGGCTCTTCTCGTCCTGGATCGAGACCACCAGCCCCGTCGGCTCGTGCGTCAGGCGGACGGCGGAGTCCGTCGTGTTCACCGACTGCCCGCCCGGACCCGACGACCGGTACACGTCCACGCGGACGTCTTGGGCTCGGATCTCGACGTCGACCTCTTCGGCCTCAGGCAGCACGGCGACCGTCGCCGCCGAGGTGTGGACTCGGCCCTGGCTCTCGGTTTGGGGCACGCGCTGGACGCGGTGGACGCCCGACTCGTACTTCATCTGGCCAAACACGTCGGTCCCCTTGAGCGCGAACGTGATGTCCCGGAACCCACCGACGGTGCCCTCCGACGTATCCATGACCTCGACCTTCCAGCCGTGCGTCGCGGCGTACTTCTGGTACATGTCGAACAGGTCGCCGGCGAACAAGGCCGCCTCGTCGCCGCCCGTCCCGGATCGGATCTCGACGATGGCGTCGCGAGCGTCCTCCGGGTCCTTCGGCACGAGCGCTTCCTCGAGGTCGGTCTCCGCCTTGGCCAACCGCTCGGTCACGTCCTCGAGTTCGACCTCCGCGAGCTCGGCCATCTCGCCGGTCTCCGCCTCGATCATCTCGCGCAACCCGGCGGCCTCCTCCGACAGCTCGCGCCACTCCTTCGCAGCCTTGACGGCGGGCTCCAAGCCGGACAGCTCGCGCCCGAGCGGCGCCGACTGCCGGGGGTCCATCGCGACCTCCGGCCGAGACATCTCGGCCATGACCTCCTTGTACCGGGCGAGGAGCGAGTCGAGGGCGTCTTGGTTGATCATCGGGGTCGGCGCGAGGGACACCGAATCTACCGACCGGCCAGGTCCGGCCTCGAGGGCGCAGCCTCGAAGACGACGCGACTACCGCGGGCCGGGACGAGAGAACGTCAGGTCGCCCTGCGGACCGAAGTCGCACCCCGCAAATCCACACTCGTAGCGGTACCGGTCGGTGGCACCGTCCTTCACGACCTCGAGGGAGAAGAATGGCTGACTACCGGTCACAGGAAACGGAATCGACGCGCGCGCCGGTCCAGGAACATCCGTGCACGGACGCGACTCGTCGATCCCTTCCACCTCAACGGTAATCCGGTTTCCGTCGACCTCGGTGTCCACGAGAATGGGAAGGGTCGAGCACGAAAGGTCTTCTTCGGTCTCGATGAGGAACCCGTCGGCGTCGGCGGACACGACGAGGTCACCGACCTCGAGGTCGACGGGGGCGCTATCGCAGCCGACGACGAGAACGAGCGAGGCCCACATCAGGAGACGGATCATCGAGGTCGGTGTCTAGCGGGCGATCCGCGTCGTCGAGGTGCGGACGGCCTCGAGGATCGGCACGGATCCCGTGAGGTCGAGGGCGTAGAGATCGGTGGACCCGGCGTGCTCGATCTCGAGGACGTAGCCGCCTGACAGGTCCGGCCCGAGTTCGAGATCGACGACAGCCGACGCTGAGATGATGGCGGCGCACACGACAGCGTCCGGCGGAGGCCGCTCGATGCCATCGACCTCGATGCGCCGTACCGAGCCGTCACGGCCGAGCGACGTTTTCAGGAGGTCGCCGCACCCGTCTCCGTCCTCGACGGCGACGAGCCGGAGCGAGAGCGGCACGTCGTCGGTGGTCTCGAAGAGAGACACCTCGACAACCCCGTCATAGACATCGGGATCAACCCCGACGGAGTCGCAACCCGCGACCACGACCATCAGGGCGAGCAAAATGCGGAGCGTCATCGGGGTCGGAGCATCGGGGTCGGAGCGCGATCGGCAGACAGTCTAGGTCGCCCTCGAGGGCGGCTCAAAGTCTCTTCGCCGTGCCCGGACGGCACCGTGCCGGCCTCGAGGACGGACCGGCGACCTCGAGGCTGTTCCAATCCCCTACTCCACCGTCACGCTTTTGGCGAGGTTGCGCGGCTGGTCCACGTGGCACCCGCGCATGACCGCGATGTGGTAGCTCAAGAGCTGTAGAGGCACGACGGTCAAGAGCGGCTCGAACACGTCGAGGGTCGCGGGGACCTCGACCACGTACTCTGCCAGCCCATCGAGGTCGTCGTTCCCCTCGTCCGTCACGGCGATGACCGTCCCGCCGCGCGCGGCCACCTCCTCGATGTTCGAGACCACCTTGTCGTAGGTCGCGTCGTGGGTCGCGATGCAGACGACGGGCATGAACTGGTCGATCAGGGCGATCGGCCCGTGCTTCATCTCGGCCGCCGGGTAGCCCTCGGCGTGGATGTAGCTGATCTCCTTTAGCTTGAGCGCGCCCTCCAAGGCGACCGGGAAGTTGAGCCCGCGCCCGAGGTAGAGGAAGTTCGACGCGTACCGGTAGTCCCGCGCCATCTTGCGGATCTGGCCGTCGCCCTCGAGGACGGTCTGGACCTGCTGCGGGATCGCCGCGAGCGCCTCGGTATGCCGGCGGAGCTCGTCGTCGTCCATCACGCCGCGCTCGTGGGCGAGCAGGAGCGCGATCTGGGCCAGGACGGCGACCTGCGCCGTGAACGCCTTGGTCGACGCGACGCCGATCTCGGGACCGGCGTGGAGGTAAACACCCGCGTCGGTCTCGCGCGCGATCGTGCTGCCGACGGCGTTGACCAGCCCGATCGCCAGGACGCCTGCGCCCTGCGCCTGCCGGACGGCAGCGAGGGTATCGGCCGTCTCGCCGGACTGCGAGATCACGACCACGACGTCGTTTTCAGGGTCGAGGATGGGGTCGCGGTAGCGGAACTCCGAGGCGTACTCGACCTCGACGTTGACGCGCGCCAGCCGCTCGATGAGGTACTCCCCCACCAGACCCGCGTGCCACGACGTGCCGCACGCGCAGATCACGATCCGCTTGGCCTTGACGAGTCGCGGCAAGACGTCGTCCAAGCCGCCGAGCTTGATCCGGCCTTCGTCCGGCCGGACGCGCCCGCGCATCGCGTTCGCGATCGACTCGGGCTGCTCCATGATCTCTTTGAGCATGAAGTGCTCGTACCCGCCCTTTTCGATCTCCTCCAAGTCCCAGTCGAGCTGGCGGACTTCCTTGGAGACCGGGGCGCCAGTGATCTCGAACACCTCGTAGCCGTCGCGCCGGACGATCGCCATCTCGCCGTCGGAGAGGTAGACGACGTCCTTGGTGAACTCGATGAACGGGCTTGCATCGGACCCGACGAAGTGCTCACCGTCGCCAATCCCGAGCAGCAGCGGCGAGCCATTGCGGGCGACGACGAGCTGGTCCGGGTCGTCCTGGCTCACGGCCACGATGCCGTAGGCGCCGTTGACCTGGGTCAGCGCTTGTCGGACGGCCTCGGGGAAGTCGAGGTCGGCCTCGTTCTGGACGTCCTCGATAAAGTGGGCCAGGACCTCGGTGTCGGTCTCGCTCTCGAACGTGAACCCCTTCTCGACGAGCCGCCGCTTGATGGCCCCGTAGTTCTCGATGATCCCGTTGTGGATGATCGCGAACCGGCCGTCGGTCGACTCGTGTGGGTGGGCGTTGACGTCGTTCGGAGCGCCGTGGGTGGCCCACCTCGTGTGACCCATCCCAACGGTCCCCTCGACCGGTTGGGCCTCCAAGAGCTTGGCGAGCTCGTCCACCTTGCCCTCCTTTTTTCGGACGCTCAGCTCGCCGTTGACGACGGCGACGCCGGCCGAGTCGTAGCCGCGGTACTCGAGCCGCCGCAGGCCCTTGACGATCAGGTCGCTCGCGCTCCGCGTGCCGATGTATCCGACGATGCCACACATAAGGTCTTGGGTAGGCTAGAGATGGGGAACCGACGCACCGTCCGTGCGAAGGGTTGGACGTCCGAGGCCGCCCTCGAGGTCCGAAAGACACGGTCCCACGCCGCCGGAGTCAACCCGGCCCAACGGCGGCTCGCCCTCGAGGACGCAGCTTGACGCCATCATGTGCCCCTGCGAGCGCAGACAACGTTGTCACGAACTTGCCGAGAGATCCCGTCGGCGCCCTCGAGGACGCCGACGCTCAGACCGGCTCAGCCTCGAGGGCGGCGGGGAACCCGCGACCGACGGCGCCGGCGACGCGGCGTGCGCCCTCCATCAGGTCGGCGAAGGCGTCGAAGTAGAGCGACTGCGGACCGTCGCTGAGGGCCTCAGGCGGGTTCGGGTGCGTCTCGATCATCAGGCCGTCCGCGCCGCACGCGACGCCGGCGAGGGCCATCGGCGCGATCTTGTCGCGGATGCCGACGCCGTGGCTCGGGTCGACGATGACCGGCAGGTGCGACAGCTGCTTGACGACCGGCACGGCGGACAGGTCGAGCGTGTTGCGCGTGGCGGTCTCGAACGTGCGGATCCCGCGTTCGCACAGGATCACGTCGGGGTTGCCCTCGGCGAGAACGTACTCGGCCGACATCAGCCACTCCTGGATCGTGGCGCTCATGCCGCGTTTGAGCAGGATGGGCACGCCCGCCTTGCCGACCTCTTGGAGCAACGGGAAGTTCTGCATGTTGCGCGCGCCGATCTGCAACACGTCGGCGTACTCGGCGACGACCTCGATCTGGCTCTCGGCCATCACCTCGGTCACGACCCGAAGGCCGTACGCGTCGGCGGCGGCCCGCATCATCTTGAGACCGTCCTTACCCAGCCCCTGAAACGAGTACGGGCTCGAACGGGGCTTGAACGCGCCGCCGCGCAGGATCTGGGCGCCCGATGCCGCGACGGCCTCCGCCGACCGGAAGATCTGGTCCTCGCTTTCGACGGAGCACGGCCCCGCCATCACGACCAACTCGTCGCCACCGACGCGCACGCCATCGAGGTCGACGACGGTGCGCTCGGGGTGCCACGCGCGGGCGGCGAACTTGTAGGGGCTCGTGACGCGGACCACGTCCTGAACGTCCTCGAGGACCTTGATGTGGCGCAGGTCGAAGTCGGGCGACACGTTCGTCGCGCCCAGCACGACGGGCTCGGCGCCGGTCCGGTGGACGTCGAAGCCGAACCCGCGCAGGGCGTGGGCGACGGCCTCGACGCGGTCGGCGTCGGCGGAGGGATCGGGGATGACGACGAGGCCGGCCATGGGCGTGGGGTTTCAGACGGGAGTGAAACCTACCGAGCGGACCTCTTGGTGTTCGGCGTTCACGGCGAGTTGGCGCTCGAGACGGCGAGAGGCCATCGTCCTCGACGCGGGCGACCTCGAGGACGGCTCAGCCGCCGTAGCGCTCGAGCGTGAAGCTCTCTCCCAAGTAGCGGCGCCGGACCTCCTCGTTTTCCGCGAGCTCTTGGGCCGTGCCCTCCATAAAAATCTTGCAGTCGTAGAGCAGGTACGCGCGTTCGGTGATGGCCAACGTCTCGTGGACGTTGTGGTCCGTGATCAGCACGCCGATTCCCCGCTCACGCAGCGCGACGACGATCCGCATGATGTCCTCGACCGCGATCGGGTCGACGCCGGCGAACGGCTCGTCGAGCAGGATGAACTGGGGACGGGTCGCGAGCGCGCGGGCGATCTCGGTCCGGCGCCGCTCGCCGCCCGAGAGCTGGTGGCCCTTCGACCGCCGGACGACCTCGAGGCCGAACTCCTCGATCAGCTCTTCGACGCGGGCCTCGCGGTCGGCCCGAGACACCTTGTGGAAGTCCAGGACGGCGCGCAGGTTGTCCTCGACGGTCATCGACGCGAAGACCGACGCCTCTTGGGCGAGGTATCCGATGCCGAGCCGTGCCCGCTGGTACATCGGCGTGCGCGTGATGCGCCTCGACGCCGTGC
>NZ_JBARYR010000243.1:0-7291 GCF_049648075.1 Rubrivirga sp.
CCTTCGGGCTCGGCCCGCTCGGCGTGCTGCTCACCGGTACCCTCACCGCCGTCGGTGGGGGCGTCGTCCGAGACGTCTTGGTCGGCGAGATGCCGGCCCTCCTGTTTAAGGGGTTCTACGCGACGGCCGCGATCTTGGGCAGCGCGACGCTGCTCGGCCTCGAGGCCACCGGCGCCTCCGAACCGGTCCAGCTCGTCGGAGCCGCCGTCGTCACGACCGGTCTCCGGCTGTGGACGCTGGTCCGACAGACAAACCTCCCCCGCCCGCCTTTCCACCCCGAACCGCCCGACGCGCTCTGATGCAGATCCTCCCCGCCGCTCCCGACACCCTCGAGGCCGACGCCCCTGCGGCTCCCGACGACACGACGGCCGGCATCACGGTCAGCGACCTCGAGGCCGCCCGGGACGTGGTCGTGTCGAGCGACTTTTGGCTCGGGCTCGGCCAAACGCTGATCCAGTTCGGCGTGGTCGTCGGCCTCGCGCTGCTCGCGATCTGGCTCGTCAAGCGGATCAAGAAGCGGTGGGTGGCCTCCGTCGAGGACGACCCCGCGACGGACAAACGCCGCCAGCGCGTCCTGACGACGGCCGACATCCTGGGCTCGCTCGCGCGCTACGTGATCTGGACGATCGCCGCGTTCACCGTCCTCGAGGTCGTCGGCATCCCGGTCGGGCCGCTGTTAGCCGGCGCCGGCATCGCGGGCCTGGCGATCGGCTTCGGCGCGCAGACGTTGGTCCGAGACGTGATCTCAGGCTTTTTCCTCTTGTTCGACGACACGCTGGGGAGCGGCGACCTGATCCGCATTGGCGACGAGGTCGGAACCGTCGAGTACGTCGGCCTTCGGCTGATCAAGGTGCGCAAGTTCGACGGCGAGCTCCTGATGATCCCGGCCGGCGAGTTGCGCACGTTCGGCAACAAGTCGATCGGGTACGCCCGCGTCGTGGTCAACGTCGGGCTGAGCTACGAGCAGGACGCGACCCAAGCCCTACGCGTCTTGGAGGACGTGGCCGCTGAGTGGGCGGAGTCGGAGGGCGCCCAGGCGATCATGGTCGAGGACGCGCCGCAGGTCCAGGGGCTCTTGGAGCTCGGGGACTCGGCCGTGACCGCTCGTGTGATCGTCCAGGTCAAGCCGGGCGAGCAGTTCGCGGCCGACCGTGAGATCCGGTCGCTCATCAAGACGCGGTTCGACGAGCGCGGCATCGAGATCCCGTTCCCGCGTCGGACGGTCTACGTCAAGTCCCTCGACGACGGCGCGCCCGACCTCGAGGCCGCCGCAGGTGCGTCCTGACCGCGGCCTCGCGTCTCGCCGCGACTCGACCTCGAGGGCGTGCCGAGCGAGGCGTAACCTCGGGTCCTGCACTCCGTAACCGCTCCATGTCTCTCGCGATCCAGACCGCCGGCTTGGCCAAGACGTACGGCGGCCGGCCGCCTGTCGAAGCGCTCAAGCCGCTCACCCTCGAGGTCGCCGCGGGCGAGACCTTCGGGCTCTTGGGACCCAACGGCGCCGGCAAGACGACGCTCGTCAAACTCTTGCTGGGCCTGGCTCACCCGACAGCCGGCTCGGCGACGCTGTTCGGCGCGCCCATCGAGGACGCGGACGCTCGCCGGCCGGTCGGCTTCTTGCCCGAGGGCCACCGCTTCCCGCCGTTCCTGACCGGCCGCGACGCTCTCGACCTGTTCGCTCGGATGTCCGGCCTCGAGGGCGCGGGCCGCGACGCTCGCGCTCGAGAGCTGTTGGCCTTGGTCCGCCTCGAGGCCGCCGCCGACCGCCGCGTTGGGACGTACTCCAAGGGGATGCTCCAGAGGTTGGGAATCGCACAGGCGCTGATGCACCGCCCTCGACTGGTCTTTCTCGACGAACCGACGGACGGCGTCGACCCGGTCGGGCGGCGAGAGATCCGCATCCTGATCGAGCAGCTACGCGACGACGGCGTGACGCTCTTTCTCAACTCCCACTTGCTCAGCGAGGTCGAGCGCGTCTGCACGCGCGTCGCCATCCTCAAGGACGGCAGAATGGTGCGCGACGGGACCGTCGACGACCTGACCCGTCAAGGGCGAGCCTGGACCGTCACCTCGACGCCGCTGCCCGCGGAGACGCGGATCGCCCTCGAGGACGCCGTCGGAGAGACGACCGAGCGACCGGACGGCTTGGAGCGGTACGTCGTGACGATGCCCGACCGTGTCGCGCTGAACGCCGCCCTCGACGCGCTCCGAAGCAGTGGCGTCGAGGTCGAGGCCGTCGAGCCGGTCCGCCAGTCGCTCGAGGACCTGTTCGTCGAGGTCGTCACCCACGACGAGTCCTAGCCCTCGATGGCCCACGCCCCCTTCCGGCTCCCCTCCGACGGGACCGTCCGCGTCGACTCTCTCATCGAGGACGGTGAACGCCACGACGGCCTCCTGTGGATCGAACGCTCCCGCGACCTCGATGACGTCATCGACACCCTCGAGCGCTGGCTTGTCAACCCGCCCCGACTTACCTAGCTCATGCTCGGACTCTTCCTCCTGACGCTCCGCGAGCTGCGCGCCCGCAAGGTCGTCATCGGCCTGTTCATCGTCTCGACGGCGATCTGGATCGCGATGGCGCTCGCCCTCCAGCTCGATGTCGTGGATGGCGGCCTGGCCGGGCTCAAGCTGTTCGGCGCAACCGCCATCGAAGAGCCCGTCGACCTCGAGGCGCCGATCCTGGACCGCGACGGGAACCCCGTCCTCGACGAGAGCGGCGAGCCGCGGCTGGAAGGCGACACCCTCGATTTCGGATCGACAATGCTCGAGGAGGTCGTGTTCGGTGCCCAAGCGTTCGTCGCGGGATCGGCCTACTGGGTCGGCATCATCCTGGCCTTGTTCGCGACGGGCGGCCTCGTAGCGGCCTTGACCGAGCGCGGCGCGGTCGACGTCATCTTGACCAAGCCCTTGTCGAGGTCGGCCGTGCTGGGCGGACGGCTGCTCGCGGTGATGGCCGTGATGCTCGCCCTCGCGACCTACCTGATCGTCGCCGTCTGGCTCACGATGTCGATCAAGTCCGGGATCTGGAATCCCCGGTTCCTGCTTGCGATCGGGGTCATCTTCGCGATGTTCTGGGTCGTCTACAGCGTCGTAACCCTGGTCGGCGTGTGGAGCGGCAGCGGCCCGTTGTCGTTTATCGCGACGCTCGGCGTCCTGTTCGTCAGCTTGATCCTGGGGATCCCCGGTCTGGCCGAGCAGATCCAGCGGACGTGGCGACCGCTCGTCGAGGGCGCGTACCACGTGCTGCCGAAGTTTGGCAACGTGGGAGTTTCTGTGGTCCCGCAACTCGCGACCAGCCAGCCCGTAGGGTCGCTCTACCCCTTGATTTCGTCGCTCGCATTCGGAGCCGTGTGCTACGGGGCGGCCTTCTACCTTTTCGCTCGCAAAGACTACTGATCCCATGAGGACACTCCCTCTCCTCTCCCTACGTGCGGTCGGCGCATCCGTGGGGGTGCTCGCACTCGCTGGCTCGTTCGTGCTTCTCTCGGGATGTTCCGACAGCCTGGCCGCGCCCGGCATCGGCGCATCGGCGCAGACGACGGACGCGCTCGGTGTCCTGCCCACCGACGCCGACGTGTACGGCATGACCAACCTCGAGGCCGCTCGCGAGAGCAACGCCCTCGAGGCCGCGCTCGGCGACGCGGGACTCGGCTTGGTCAACGGCCGGGGCTCGTCCGACCTCGACGAGTTCGTTCGCCTGACCGGGTTCGACCCCGCCACCGACCTCGACCGGATCTACGTCGCCGGCAAGGAGGGCGATAACGCGCGCGGCGCGTTCGTCGCCTACGGCCGGTTCGACCGGGACCGCATCGAGCAGTTTATCACGACTCAGGACGAGGCCGAGTTCGAGGCGACCTCGATCGACGGCTTGCCCGTCTACATCACGACCGACGACGACGGCCACCGCGCCGGCTTCGCTTTGGCGAGCGACGAGATGGTCCTCGCCGGTGACGAGCAGACCCTGCGCGGGATGCTCAACCGCTTGGGCGGCGCCCGTTCGGCGCCCTCCCCCGAACTTCAGGCCTTGTTCGACCGCGTCACCTTCCCCGACGGCGCCTGGTTCGTCGCCCGGTTGGACGGCGCCGACCTCGACATGTCGGGCTCTGACAACCCGTCCGCTCTCGCGGCCCAGGCCGCTGACGGCTTCGTCGTCTCGATGGCCTTCGAGGCCGACGGCGTCCCCGTTCGCGCCTTCCTCTCGACCAAGCCCGAAGCCAGCTCAGACGATGTCGCCGACGTCGTCCGCGGCAGCCTGGCCGCCGCCCGCGTCGGCCTAAAGGACCAGCCTGCCGTCCTCGACGTGCTCGATCGCGTCGAGGTCGACAGCGACCGCGACGGCGTGCTCATCGAGGGCTACCTGACACCCGAGTTTTTCGCGACGGCGCAGCAGTAGCCGTTGGCTGCGCCGTCTCACCGGCCCTGGACGTTGATCCGGGTTGCGCCTCCGACGGTCGTTCGTTGGAGGCGCCGTCGTGTTTGGCCGCTAGGTGACGTGAGCGAACTCGCTACCTTGAGCTCCCCTCGCCCCTCGCCCGTCGCCCCGTGCTCTCGTCCGATCCCGTCGCCCTCGAGGCGCTGCCCGCCATCCCGCGACCGGGCCGAGTCCTGATGACGTCGCCGGACCACTTCGAGGTCGCCTACGTCATCAACCCCCACATGGCCGGCAACGTCGGCGACGTGGACGTCGAGCGAGCCCGTGGGCAGTGGGAGGGTCTTAAGACCACGTACGAGCGGATCGGCCTCGAGGTCGCGGTGGTCGCGGGCGCTCCAGGCCTGCCGGACATGACGTTCTGCGCCAACCAGACGCTACCGTACCAGACGCCTGGAGGACACCTCGGCGCCGTGATGAGCCGGATGCACGCCGAGCAGCGCAAGCCGGAGGTGGAGCACTACCGACGCTTTTTTGAGAGCCAGGGCTACGAGGTCCAGGGCTTGGACAAGGACCTGCCCGGCGACTTCGAGGGCATGGGCGACGCGATCTGGCACCCCGGCCGCTACCTGCTCTGGGGCGGCTACGGCTACCGCACCGACCGGCAGGTGTACGACCGCTTGTCCGACAAGCTCGGCTTCCCCGTCGTGGCCGTGTCGCTGACCGACCCCGACTTCTACCACCTCGACACGTGCTTCTGTCCTCTCGATGAGGAGACCGTCTTGGTGTACCCCGGTGCGTTTGACGAGCAAGGGCTCCAAGACATCCGCGCACGATTCCGCCGAGTCATCGAGGCCCCGGAGGACGAGTCGCGCCGCCTGTTCGCGTGCAATGCCCATTCGCCGGACGGCGAGCACGTCCTGATTCAGAGAGGGTGCACCGAGACGAACCGGTCGCTGATCGACGCCGGCTACCAGCCCATCGAGGTCGACACCGGCGAGTTCCTGAAATCCGGGGGCTCGGTGTTCTGCCTCAAGCTGATGTTCTGGTAGCGCGAGCGTGAGCGCTCCGCCCTCCCCGTTGGTCTCCGTCGTCGTCCCCGCCCTCGACGAGGCGGAGCGCATCGGCGCAGCGCTCACGAGCGTCCTGGCCCAGAGCGACCCGTTCGAGATCATCGTCTCGGACGGCGGGTCGACCGACGACACCCTCGACCTCGCCGCAGCGACGGCCCCGACGGCCCGACTGGTCTCGACCTCGAGGGGGCGAGCGCGCCAGATGAACGCCGGCGCCCAGCACGCGACGGGCGACGTGCTGCTGTTCCTCCACGCCGACACCCGGCTCCCGCTCGGCGCCCTCGATGCCGTCCGGTCCGCCCTCGAGGACGAGTCCGTCATCGGTGGCTGCTTCCGAACGACGTTCGCCCTCGAGGAAGCGGGCACTCCCCGGCTTGGGCCGGTGGGACGCGCGGTCATGTCGCTCTGGGAGGCCCGACTGTGGATGGGGTGGCACCGACTCGCGTTTGGGGACCGCGCGCTGTTCGTCCGGCGTGCCGACTTCGAGGACGTGGGCGGCTTCCCCGAGCAACCCATCTTCGAGGATCTCGACATGGTGCGCCGCATCCGCCCTCGAGGACGGTTCGCGTTCCTCGACCTCGATGTGGTGACGTCGGCGCGGCGGTTTCGACGGCACGGCGCGGTGCGTCAGCAGCTTCGCAACCTTGGGCTTTGGGCCGGATGGAACGTGGGCCTTTCGCCGGACCGGCTCAAGCGCTTTTACAGCGATCGTGACCGCGGCTAACGGCCGAGAGGGCACAACAACAGGAACGAGGGGTACGATGGGGTTCCGGTCCCCGACCCCGAACGAGCTCGGAGGCGCCCTCGGCATGGGGGTTGACTGCGAGTCTCCCGCTCCTCTTCTGTTATGCGGCTTCTCCTACTCTCGGCACTCGTCGCGGTCAGCGCGTCGGTCTCTGCCCAATCGACGTTTCGGCTCTCGGACCCGGCCCTGTTTCTCAACGACGCGCGTGTGCTGACGACGGGTGCGCCTCTCATGCAAGCCCCGTTCGGAGTCTTGGCAATCGCTGTCCCGGGTCAGGGCACGTTCGCGGTCTCGGACCGCCCGTTCTCAGGATCCAACCGTGCGGGCCTCTTCGATGAGGAGGGCTTGTTCTTCCACGCTGGAGGCGTCGACGTCCGGCTCATTTCGCGGTCGCGGATTCTGTCGGACTCCGGTCCCGTCACGGCCTACGCGCAGTTCGTCCCATCCGGCGTTCGGCGAACTCGAGGATTGGCACGTCTGTTTGTCGCAGACGCAGTTGATGGTCGTGGACGCCGCAACATGGACCGCGCGCCCATCGCGAGCGCGTCAGGACCTCGGGCGAGCGCCGCAGACCGTCCAGCACGGCGCACCTTGAACCGGCAGGCTTACAACCGTCGAAACTCAAGCGACTTCCGACCCGCTGCGCGCTACCTCCGCGATGACGAGGCCCGCCGCCTAGCACGTCAGGTCGACCGGTATCAGGCGGATCGCCAACGCCTCGCCGCCGAGCGAGACCGCGTGGCGCAGACACGTGGCTGGACCTCGGGCAGTGATCGACGCGGGCGGGCCGTCCGTGTCGCGTCCACCGACCAGGTGTCGATGCTGCTCGACACGCGACGCCGCCTGGAGGACGACCGCAACCGGCTCGCCCTCGAGCGCGACCAACTCGTGGCGTCGCTGGGACGCGCGGAGGCCGAGCGGGACCGTCTGGCGGCCGAGTTCTCGCTATTGCGGAACCGTGCTGAAGCAGCGGAGGCGCAAGCCGCTCGCGCCGGGCGCACGCGCAACGATTTCGAGCGCGTCGAGGCCGAGGTGGTCCGCCTCCGCTCCGAGCAGGCCGACCTCCGCTCTCAGATCGAGACCCGGGACCGCGCCATCGTGACC
>NZ_JBARYR010000244.1:0-2587 GCF_049648075.1 Rubrivirga sp.
GCACGGCGGCGGTCTTGGCGACGATCCTGCTGGCGCTCGGCACGGCGGCGCTCCTGCTGACGCTCCGTGCGACGACGGTCCTCACGACGCTCGGCACGCCGGCGCTCCTCCTGGCGCTCCGCACGACGACGGTCCTGCTGGCGATCGGCACGACGTGCAGCATCTCGACGGTCGCGGCGACGGTCCCGAGCCCGCTCGTCCTGGCGCCCTTGACGGTAGCCGTCGTTCCGCGCCCGGCGCGTGTCGTACCAGCCGCGGCGGTTGTCGTAGCGGCGATGGCGGTAGTACTCGTTGTAGCGCTGGCCGCCGTAGCGGTTGTAGTAGCCGTACGGCTCGTGGAAGCGGCGGTCCAAGATCCGCTCCACCTGCCGGTCGGTCTGGGCCCACCACCGCTGCGCACGTCCGCGACGCGGGAACGGGTAGACATCACGGTGGCGACGGACGTTGGTCTGGTCCAAGAGCCGGTAGGTCCGGTCGATCAGCAAGTCGCGGATGGCGCGCTCCTCCCGGTTCGAGATCCGCAGGTACCGGTCGAGGTCGTTGACGTACCGGCGGGCGTCGCGCTCGACGCGGCGGTGGAATGCCGAGCGACCACGGTTGTTGTAGCGGTCGTTTCCGTACCGGCCGTCTTCGTAGCGGTCGTTTCCGTACCGGTCGTTTCCGTAGTAGTCGTTGTTGCCGTAGTTGCCGAGCCCGGCGCACCCACTGAGGGCGACGAGCCCTGCGAGGGCGGTTAAGGAGAGGAGCGATCGGTGCATCTCTGGTGGGGACGATGGTGGGGTCACGGTCGCGCCGGGTGGTGCGCACGAGGTCAGCCGCAACAACAGTGGGTGAGGTCACACTCCGTTGACACAACCCCCGTACCACGCCTGAAACCGCTTCCGGACCGCGCGAGGAGACCCGTCCTCGAGGACGCTGTCCAACCCCGAGGACGGGTCGCGCCCGCTCTACCGGACCCGCCGATGCCGGATCGACCTCGAGGCCGAGTGAGGAGACCACGCGACTTGGTTCGATAATCGAAACATCTAATCGTGGTGGCCGTGGGAGCGCCTCACACCGATCCCGCCTTCCATGCCCACACCGAGCGTCGTCATCGTCACCGGAGCCTCTCCCAGGATCGGCTTGTCTGCAGCCGAGCACCTGCTGGCCCGCGGTCATACGGTCTACGGCGCTGCGCGGCGCGTCGAAAAGATGGCGCCCATCGAGGCCAAGGGCGGCACCATGCTCGCGCTCGACGTGACCGACAACGATTCAATGACGGCGGCCGTCGAGGCCGTCCTCGAGGCCGGGGGCCGGATCGACGCGCTCGTCCACAACGCCGGCTACGGCTCGTACGGCGCCGTCGAGGACGTCGACCTCGAGGAAGGACGGCGCCAGTTCGACGTCGACGTGTTCGGGCTGGCCCGGCTCGCGGTCGCGTCCCGGTGGCTCTTGCCCGACCGCGTGTTCGACGCCTTCTTGCGTTCGCGAATGGGATTGTCCTGATCTCGCCGTCCTCGACGACGGCCCCACTCTCTCGCCCTCGAGGGCGCGACACTCGACATCATGCCCAAGACACGAACCTTGCTAACCGGCGTGGCCTTGGTGGGCGCGGCCGGCGTCGCCGCCTTTCGCCTGCCTGTATTCGGCGGGACGCCTGAAGGCGACCGCCTCGACCGGATGCGTCGCTCGCCGCAATGGCGCGACGGCCGGTTCCACAACCAGATCCCGACCGGCGTGGCCGACGGCGCCGAGGCGATGGGAAAGGGCCTCAAGGAGTGGGTCTTCGGAGACAAGAGCCTGCGCTCGCCCTCGATGCCGGTCCCCATCCAGCTCCGCACGACGTCCGACTTCGAGCCGCCGAGTGCGCTCCGGCTCACCTGGCTCGGCCACGGCACGACGCTCGTCGAGATCGAGGCCCGGCGGTTCTTGGTCGACCCGGTTTTCAGTGAGTCCGCGGCGCCGTCGAGCTTGCTGGGCGTCCGCCGGTTCCACGCGCCGCCGCTCGCCCTCGAGGACGTGCCCGCCCTCGACGCGGTCGTCCTGACCCACGACCACTACGACCACCTCGACTACCACGCGGTTCGAGCGCTCGCGTCCCGCGTCCCGCTGTGGATCTGTCCCCTCGGCGTCGGGGCGCACTTGGAGCGCTGGGGCGTCGCTTCAGACCGCATCCAAGAGTGCGACTGGTGGGGTCGCGTCGAGGTCGGCGGCCTCGAGGTCGTCTGCACGCCGGCGCGTCACTTCTCGGGACGGTCATTGACCGACCGCGACCGGACGCTGTGGTCGGGCTGGGCGTTCATCGGAGCCGAGCACAAGGTGTACGCGACGGGCGACGGCGGCTTCGGGCCGCACTTCCTCGAGGTCGGGGAACGGCTCGGCCCGTTCGACGCGACGCTCGTCGAGGTCGGCGCCTACGACCAAGGATGGGCCGACATCCACATGGGGCCGGAGCAGGGCGTCCGCGCGGTGCAGGACGCTCGCGGCGGGCTCTTGATTCCGGTTCACTGGGGCACGTTCGCCCTGGCGTTTCACGGCTGGACCGAGCCGGCCGAGCGCGTCCTCGAGGCCGCGCGTGGGGCGGGCGTGCCGTTCGCCATCCCTCGAC
>NZ_JBARYR010000245.1:0-3127 GCF_049648075.1 Rubrivirga sp.
AACGAGACGACGCCCGCGGCGAAGCCGGACTTCGGCTTGAGCGGAGCGGCGACCTGGACGGAGCTGAACGAGCGGTCGTAGGCCAGAATCCCGGCCGAGAGTTCGACGCCCTGCGACGGCTGGAACGGGGTCAAGGCCGGGTTGAAGTACGGGCTCGCCAGCCCCGACCGGTCGGCCGACTGAGCCGGGAGTGCGAGCGACCGCGCGCCCATGCCCATCCGAGCGAACACCCCAGCGCCCTGCGCCATCGAGGTCGGCACGGCGGCCAGTAGCACCGCAATCGTGCAGACGACCTCGAGGACGACGCACGTCCCCAACCCCCGGCCCCTAATCCCTATTCCCCTCATCATTGGATCACCAGGATGCGGCCGGAGGCCTGGGGGCTGCCGCCGTCGACGGTGTAGATGTACGCGCCGTTGGCCACGCGCAGGCCGCGGTCGCTCTGGCCGTCCCACAGCACCTCGTTCGGGCCGGCGGGCCGGCCGGGTGCCTCGAGGGTGCGGATCAGGTTCATCGCCACGTCGAAGATGCGGACCGTGATGTCGGCGCCGGCCTCGAGGTCGAGGCGAACGCGCAACAGACCGTCGCGTCCGGGCGCGCGCGGGTTGAACGGGTTGGGATAGGCGTAGACCTCGACGTCTCGGCCCTCGTCGTCCCCGGCGGACGGCGTCACGTTGGCGCGGAACAGCTCGAACGTGCGCCCGCCGTCGGTGCTGGTGAGCAAGCCGCCGTTGGTGCCGACCCACAGGCGGCCGGGCGTGGTCGCGACGGCGCGGGCACTGACGGGCTGGTCGATCAAGGTCTGGCCCTCAGCGTCGCGGTAGGCGCGCGTGATGCGCCACGTCGCACCGTCGTCGTCGGAGACGTAAAGCCCGTCGGCCGCCGCGACGTAGACCCGGTCCTCGCCGAACGCGATGTCTTCGGCGATCACGTTCAACAGAACAGTGTCGAAGATGGGCTGGCCGTTCTCGTCGTCCCCGCGCCACACGACCACGCCGGGTTGCTGCCCGACCGTCGAGAACGAGATGTTGTTCGACGGGACGAAGGTCGCTGCCCAGATGTGATTCCGGCCCTCGCGCTCCTGTTCTTCGAGGGCGAAGACCCAGGTGGAAGGAATCGTGCTCCCGACCGGACCGGTGACGTAGCGGACCCAGGCCGGGTCGTCGGCGCCGTCGACCTCGACGGAGCGGTTGAGGCCGTTGAGCGTGCCGGCCCAGATCGTCCCGGTCTCGTCCACCAAGACCGAGAAAGCCTCGAAGTTGGCCGCGCCCTGAGGAAAAACCGGCACGCTCTGATCTCCGACCTGGACGAAGTCGATCGGCTGGAAGCGATCCGGCGAATACAGGAAGTCGTAGGTCTCGCGCGGATCGAGGACGAGCAGCGAGTCCGGCGGGAGCACCAGTCGCGTCCACGTTCGGCCGCCGTCGACGCTACGCCGAAGCCCCGCTAGCCGATTCGCAGAGTAGATCGTGTCTCCACCTGCCGTCAGCGCCACGTCGACCGGCGTCGAGCCAGAGGCGAGCGTCGACGGCACAGAGGGCAACGTGGAGGCGCCGTAGGCGACCGTCGTGTCCGTGCTCTGATCGAGGGCGGGGAACCGGAAGTCGAACGTGTCGCCACCGTCGGTCGAAATGGCGAAGCCGGCGGCGGTGTCGGGCGGGTCCTCGGCATCGGCCGTGACGTCGTTGAACCCGAGTCCGACCACGACCACGTCGCCTTGGGCGTCGATCGTGAACGCTCGCGAGTCGACGGCCGTCGGCGGGTCGAACGCGGTCACGTTCGCGTCCTCGAGGGCGGGAATCGTGACGGTCCCGTCCGGCGCGACCTCGACGAGAACCGGCCCGGCGCGGAGCACGCCGTCTTCGGCATCGAGGACGGCCACGCCGTTGAGCGCGCCTTGGGGAAGCAGACGGATCTGCCCGCGTCCGGTCTCGATCGTCTGCGCCTCGAGGACGGGTGCGATTGCCAACAGGAGGCCCACGAAGAACGCTCTCATCGGACCGTGAAGGTGAAGGGCGCCGGGTCGCTCGCCGTCCCAGCCCGGTCAACGGCGACGACCTCGAGGGCGTAGGTGCCGGGCACGAATGACGAGTCGACGCGGACAGCGGCCGAGTACACGCCGTCGCCCAAGAGCGTGTCGGAGTCTCCCCCACTGTCGAATAGCTCTCCGATGAACCCGCCGCCATCGGGGACCTGGGCAAAGACGAGCGCGATGTTCTCACGGCCGTCGGGGTCAGTGACGGTCGCAGCGATGGGCACGGTTCGGATGGTGTCCCCGGTCGGACGGTCGACGGCCGCCGCGTCGGCGACGGTCACGGACGGCGGGCCGAGCGATGGGGCAGAAAACTGGAAGACGGACACGAGTTGGTCGCCGGCCCGGCCGTCGGCGCCCTCGGTCGAGACGCGGACGGTGTAGTCGCCGGTCGCACCGCGTGGCAATGTGAGCGGCACGTCGACGCGGAACGGGCCGGGCTCGACCTCGAGGGCGACCTCGGTGACCAGCGTGTCAGTGTTCACGGTTCGGCCGTCGACGAGCGCGTTGTAGGCGATGGTCTCGGCGTAGCGGACCACGACCAGGAGCTCGACCGCGCCCTCGGCCTCGAGGACGCCGGTGACGGCGAGCGGCACCGTGGCGGTCGCATCGGCAGACTCGAGGTCGAACGTGACGGGCGTGATCTCGGCCTCGGCGAACGACGGACGGCGGGTCTCGTCGTCGAATCCGGGGGCGGCGTCACACCCGGCGAGGGTGAGCGCGAGCAAGGCCACGACGGGCCGGAGGGCTACGGGCATAAACGGGAAAGCGGCGGCGTAGCGGTCCGGCGGGTCGGCGTCTCGAGGTGGCGAGCGCCCAACCTAGCCACGCGACGTGGGGGGCGGACGTGTTCGCAGGGTTTTGCCCAACGACGACTCGCCCTCGAGGACGGCTCGGCCTTGCCCTTAGGAGCATCGCCTGAAAACACGGGCGCCTCGGCAGTGCCACCCGCCGACCTCGAGAGCGCTACCCGCCGTACACCATGATCGGCCGGATCGAGAAGCACAGCGCGAAGATGACCAGGCAGAGGTAGCCGAGCGCTTTCCGCCCCGGCGTCAACGGCTCGCGGATCATTACGGGCGGATGGTCCACGCG
>NZ_JBARYR010000246.1:0-2187 GCF_049648075.1 Rubrivirga sp.
GTACGGGACCGACGAGTCCATCGGCAGGACGGTGTAGAGCGAGTCGGTCTCGATGCGGACCAACCGGCCGGCGTCGGCCAGGCTGTCGGCCTGCGCTCGCGTGTCCGGCGGGTCGACGCCCAACTCCCGGGCCAACTCGACGTGACGGGCGTTCCGGGACCGGCGGAGCGTCGCGATCTCGTCGTCGGTCAGGACGGGGATCGACTCGAACGCCCGCTCGTCGAGGGCGACGACGCGGTCCTGCTCTGCGAACGTGGCCTCGATGCCTGCGTTCGTCCGCCAGCCGAACCACGCGGCGGCCAGCACCAGGATGGCCACGACCGCTGCGATCGCCCGCTTCCGACCTCGAGGTCGAGTCGATCGCGCTGACGTGTCGCCCTCGAGGACGCTGACGGGAGGGGGTGCCGTCGAGGGGGCAGGGACTCCTTCGGCCTCACGGCTCTCGAGGGCGGACGGGTCGGGTGGGAGCGGGTCGTTGGTCACGAGTCGTCGAAGTCGGGCAGGTCGATGGTGATGTGGAAGACCGGCTGCTCGTTCTCGAGCAGGACCAGCAGCTTGCCCTCGTCCTGCATCGCGCCCAAGACGCGGGCGAGGACGCCGAACAGGCGGTCGTCGTAGACGCCGGCCAGGTCGTTGGCCCACCGGGTCGCGGTGCGCTGGGCGTGGCCGAGGTCGGGGTCTGAGAACGGGACGTCGAGCGAGTCGGCGGCGGACGGGTGGAGCGAGAACCGCGTGTACACCAGGTCGACGGACGCGCCGTACTCGTGGCTCGAGGTGCCCGACGTCGCGTTCCGGTTCGTCCGGCCCAAGTCCTCCTGCAAGTCCGAGGTCCGGAGCGCCGACGAGATCGTGAACCGGTACGGCGGCAACCCGGCCTCGAGGACGGCGTCTTGGAACCGGCGCCCGACCTCCTGAACGCGGTCGTACAGCGCGGGAACGACGAAGGGCTTGGAGTGCTCCAGGACGCGCAGCACGTAGTACTCGTTGTCGACGAGCGGAACGAGCCGTCCCGAGCGCAGGTGGCCGGTGAGGTCGGACTCGCCGCGGAGTGGGGGGACGCCCAAGGAGTCGGCACGCTCCAGATGGTCGCGGTAGGACGGCGTGCGCGGGCGGCGCAGGCGGTTGGCCTGGTCCGAGGTCGGGCCGCGAAGTTGCTCGAACCGACCTCGAGTGCGTGTCACGAACGCGTCGAGCGAGTCGAGCGCGGGCGTCGTCCCCGCGCCCGGCGGTGGGGGAGGCGGCGGAGGGATCGTGGCTTGACGGGCGACCCACCCGATCCCCAGGCCAATCGCGAGCGCGGTGATGATGATGGCGGCGGTCTTCATCGGCCCTCGAGGACGCCGCACCCGATCACGTCTCCGGCCGCTCCGTCCGGGCTCGACTCGTCGTCGCGCAGCTCTCGCACCACGACGGCTCGCCCGACGGCCGACATCGTCCCGTCCAGGCTCAGGACGGGGTCGATCCGGTCGTAGCGGCCTCGTCCTCGGTCGCTGCGGATGCTGCCCAGGTCGCCTGCGTGTCGGAAGCGGGGCGACAAATAGGGACCGCCGTGAGGTGTGCCCTCGTCGATCCCCAGGTGGATGCCGGGGTCGGCGTCGCAGTCGCGCCCTCGAAGGACCTGGACCGCGTGGAAGTCCTGGCTCGACAAGCCGGTGAGCGACATCAGAACCCGGACGCCGCCCGTCGAACGGGACAGGGAGACCGTCCCTTCTACGCCGCCGTCGCCGACGGGCTCGATGGTCGCCCGCGCGAACGAGACCCCTTGGACATCCGTGGTGTCCGGCGGCAGGGGCGGGACCTCGATGGCGGGTTCCGAGGCCGTCACGGTGGGAGTCGGCGCCTCGCACGCAACGAGGGCCACAACAAGCACGATGACGATTGCGACGGGGACCATGTGGAGACAACGGCCCGCCCGGTCTCGTGTTCTGCCCAGGCTAGCTTGTCTTTCGCCCTCCGACGCTTTTCCGTGCCCGCCCGCCTCGCCGCCCACGACCTCTCGATGCGCTTCGGGCCGCGGCGCTTGTTCGACGGCCTCGAGGTCGCGGTCGAGGCGGGGACGCCGCTCGCCGTCACGGGGCCGAACGGATCGGGCAAGTCGACGCTCCTCTTGTTGTTCGCCGGCCTCCTGACGCCGACCGGCGGCTCGGTCGTCCTCGAGGTCGACGGGCGCGGGGTCGAGCCTCGCGA
>NZ_JBARYR010000247.1:0-1850 GCF_049648075.1 Rubrivirga sp.
TGAGGAACGCGTCGGACCCAGCCGGGCACGCCGAGGTCCCCGTCGCCGGTAGTTTCCCGGACCCTCTTTCGAACACCCATGGCTCTCGACCTCCTTCTCGCCGGCGGCACCGTCCTCGACGCCACGACCGGCCAGTCTCAGCGCGCCGACGTCCTGATCCGCGACGGCCAGATCGCCGCCATCGGCGCCGACCCCGGATCGAGTCCGGGGCAGGCTCTCGAGGGCGCCGACGGCGTCCAGGTCTACGACGCGAGCGGCAAGACGATCTCACAGGGCTGGATGGACATGCACGTCCACTTCCGCGAGCCCGGCCAGGAGCACAAGGAGACCATCGAGACCGGCGCGCGCGCGGCGGCCTGGGGCGGGTTCACGGCCGTCGCCTGCATGCCCAACACCGAGCCGCCGATCGCGACGCGCGACGTGGTCGAGTTCGTCCGCAAGCGCGCCGAGGGGCTGGTCGTCGACGTCCACCCGATCGGGACGGTGACGAAAAAGCGGGAAGGGGAGGAGCTGGCCGAGATGGCGGACATGGCCCAGGGCGGTGCGGTCGCGTTCAGCGACGACGGCTCGCCGGTCCAGCACGGCGGACTCATGCGCCGCGCCTTGGAGTACGCCCGCACGCTCGACAAGACGCTCCTGGGCCACGAGGAGGACCTGACGCTCAACCCGCACGGCCACATGAACGAGGGCGCCGTCGCGACGCGGCTCGGCCTGCCCGGCATCCCCGGGCTCGCCGAGGAGGCGATGATCGCGAGGGACGCGCTCTTGGCCGAGTTCACCGGCGGCCGGTTCCACGTCTGCCACATTTCGACCGCGCGCGCCGTCGACATCGTCCGCCAGGCCAAGGCACGCGGCGTCCCGATCACCGCCGAGGCGTGCCCGCACCACTGGGCGCTCACCGACGCCGCCGTCGAGGACAGCCAGTACGACACGCACACCAAGATGCACCCGCCCCTCCGCACCGCGAAGGACGTCCAGGCCATCAAGGACGGGCTCGCCGACGGCACCATCGAGGTCATCGCGACCGACCACGCGCCCCACGCGGGCTACGAGAAGGAGGTCGAGTTTATCGAGGCCCCGTTCGGCATCCTGGGCCTGGAAACGTGCTGGCCGCTGACCGTCCGCGACCTGGTCAAGCCGGGCGTGATCGCCCTCGAGGACGCGCTTCGGATGCTGGCCGTCGCGCCGCGCGAGGTCCTGGGCCTCCCCGTCCCCGCTCTCGAGGTCGGCGCCGCGGCCAACCTGACGATCTTCGACGCGGAGACCGAGTGGGCTTTCGAGGAACGCCACATCCAGTCGAAGTCGCACAACACGCCGTTCGTCGGCTCGCCGATGGTGGGGCGGGCGTGGGCCGTGGTCAACAACGGGCTGCTCGTCGAGGTCGAGGCGTGATTGCGACGCACAAGCTGACCGTGCGGGACGTCCCGAGACCGGACGCGGAGTTGTACGACATCATCCGGTTCGCGGACCGCTTCACGGGGGAGTTCCCCGCCATCAAACCGGAGGACATCCGACGGCTGGTCAGGCGCTGGGACAAAGGGGAGAGTCCATCGATGACGCTCAGCGAACTGCGGCGAGTCTTGCATACGAAGTACCGGGCGCACCGGCATGGCGGGGGCTACCCCGACGATCCGAATGTGGGCGCTATGCGCCGTCTGGTCGCGGAGATCGCCCGGCGTCTCGTGATCCCCGCCCTCGAGGTCTGGCGCGGCGACATCACTGTCCTCGAGGTCGAGGCCATCGTCAACGCGGCGAACGAGAAGATGCTGGGCGGGAGCGGGGTGGACGGAGCCATTCACGCTGCTGCGGGGCCGGAGCTTCTGGCGGCGTGTCGAGCCGCCCCCGAGGTG
>NZ_JBARYR010000248.1:0-2317 GCF_049648075.1 Rubrivirga sp.
CTGTTCCTGACGGCGCTGTCTCTCCTGGTGGGCGGGATCGGGGTGATGAACATCATGTTCGTGAGTGTCAAGGAGCGGACGCGCGAGATCGGCGTCCGCAAAGCGCTGGGCGCCACACGGCGGGCCATCCTGTTCCAGTTTCTCGTCGAGGCCGTCGCGATCTGCGTCGTCGGCGGGGCGATCGGCGTGGGCTTGGCGGCCCTCGTCGCGATCGCCATCAACCAGGTCTTTACGGCCGAGCTCTCGGCCGGCACCGTCGGACTCGCGTTCGTTATCTGCGCCGTCGTCGGCGTGGCGTTCGGCCTCGTCCCGGCGTGGCAGGCCGCGCGCGCCCGTCCCATCGAGGCCCTGCGCTACGAGTAGATTCGCCCCCCGCCGACACACCATGACCGAAACGTTCCGACAAGCGATGCAGGCCTTGCGAGCCAACCGGCTCCGGTCAGCGCTCACACTCGTGGGCATGGCGATCGGCGTGTTCTCCGTCATCGCGTCGGTCACGGCCGTCGAGGTGCTGGACGGGACGCTGATGGCCGAGCTCTCGGCGTTGGGCACGCAGACGATCACGTTCGAGCGGATCGGAGACGGCGAGTGGACCGAGGAGAAGGCCAAGCGACCGCAGATGACCTACGCTCACGCGGTCGCCCTTCGGGAGCGCGTCCCGCTCGCCGCCCAGGTGAGCCCGGCGGTGTGGGGCGGCCAGCGCGAGGTCCGCACCGTGGACGCGTCGACGGACCCGAACGTCCGGCTCTTGGGCGGGGACTCGGGGTACGCCCAAATCAACGGCTGGGAGATCGACAAGGGCCGGTTCTTGACCGAGGCCGACGTCCGTTCCGCACGCCGCGTCGTGGTCCTGGGCAGCACCGTCGCCGAGCGCCTGTTCGGCGACCTCGAGCCGCTCGGCAGCAAGGTCCGAGTCGATGGACAGCCGTTCGACGTCGTCGGCGTCCTCGAAGAGAAGAGCGGCGGGCTCAACATGGGCGACACCAACAACCGAGTCGTGATCCCGATCACGCGGGCGATCCAGACGTTCGGGCTCCACGACAACGACGTCTGGATCGACGTGCGCGCGCCGAACGCGGAGATGTTCGCGGCCGTCCAGGACCAGGCGACGGGAGCCATGAGAGCCATCCGACGGCTAAACCCCGAGGTCGAGAACGACTTCGACATCTTCTCGGGCGCCGAGGCCGCCGACGGGCTCAAGACGTTCACGGACGCGCTCGCGACCGGCGGCGCCGGAATCGGCCTGATCGCCCTCTTGGCGGCGGGCGTCGGCGTGATGAACATTATGCTGGTGAGCGTGACCGAGCGGACGCGCGAGATCGGTGTTCGCAAGTCGCTGGGCGCCACGCGCAAGGACATCATGCTCCAATTCCTGGTCGAGGCCGTCGTGCTGTGCCAGATCGGCGGGATCGTGGGGATCGCGATGGGGGTGCTGGGCGGCAACATCGTGGCGGCCTTGATGACGTCCGCGCCGGCGTTCCCGTGGGGCTGGGCGGCGACGGCCGTGATCGGCGTGACCGTCGTGGCGCTGATGTTCGGCGTGTATCCGGCTACCAAGGCCGCGAAGCTCCACCCGATCGAGGCCCTGCGCTACGAGTAGCCGTCCTCGAGGACGGCGCCAGGATGACCGGGTCTCGCTCGTGTCGGTGGGCAGCGGCGAGTTCCACTGACCGACCTCGAGGCCGAGCGGCTGTGCCGTTTTCGAGACCGCCGGGTGGTCTCGGCGACCACATTTTTTACGCCCGCTCTCGTCTAGTCTCCGACCTCGAGAACGCTCGTGCGACGCTAGCTTTCGGAAACCCCGAACCGTGCCCGTGTCCATCGACCCCAACGCCGAGGCCAAGCAGGCCGCTGGCCACGCCGCCGCCGCTCTCGTCGAGGACGGGATGCGCTTGGGGCTCGGAACCGGCTCCACGACGGCCTACGCCATCGAGGCCATCGGCCGGCGCATCGCGACCGACGGCCTCGAGGTCGTCGGCGTCCCGACGTCGTTCGCCGCCGAACAGCTCGCGCGCCAGTACGGCGTCCCGACGGTCGGCCTCGAGGGCCTCGGCTTCGACGACATGCCGACGTCGAAGCCGCCGCTCGACCTCGCCCTCGACGGCGCCGACGAGGTGGACCCGGCCGGGTCGCTGATCAAGGGCCGCGGTGCGGCGCACGTGCGTGAGAAAGTGGTGGCGACTCTCGCGGACCGTTTCGTCGTGCTGGCGGACAGCTCGAAGATCGTGGACCGACTCGGCAAGTCGGCGCCGGTCCCCGTCGAGGTGCTGCCGTTCGCGATGCCTGCCGTCGCACGCGCGCTCCGCGGGCTGGGGGC
>NZ_JBARYR010000249.1:0-1831 GCF_049648075.1 Rubrivirga sp.
CGTCGCGCACGATGGCGCAGCCCGAACAGCAGCACGCCTCCCCTCCCGCCGTCAACATAGGCCGTCGGCCCACCGGCAGCGCGCAGTGGACGCACGGCGTCTCGGGCGAGACGTCCTCGAGGGCCGCCAGGGCGGCGGGACCCACAGCGTCGGGGGCGAGCGTCGTCACGGGCCCTGCTCGGGCTGGACCTCCTCGATGTGACGCGCACCGCCGTCCGACTGCGCCACGATGAACGTCGTGACCGCCATCGTGATGCTGATCGCGAGCAGGAAGACGATGAACGCCGGCCACGCGACGTTGCTGGGGATCAGCGGCGGCCGGCGGTCGGGGCGGTCAGAGTCAGGCATCGACGTGGGAGATGAGAGAGGGGTCGACGGGCTCCGGCTCGACGGCCGGGCCGGTCTCGGCCGACCGCAAGACGCGGCCCACCATCCAGAGCGCCGCGATCACGATCAGCACGGCGAGACACCCGATCGCCAGGTTCCGAGGTCTCGCTGCACCCTGGGTGCGGACGTGCTGGGGCGAGGTCGTCATTCGACCTCGAGGGCGCGGACCACGAAGACGGGGCACGGCGCCTGGCGGAGCGTGCGCTCGGTGACGCTCCCGAGCAAGACGCGGTCGAGCCCGGTGTTGCCGTGCGTCGCCATCACGATCAGGCCCGCCGCCGCCTCTTGCGCGTCCGCGACGATTTCGGCGTGGTGCGCCCCCACCCGCGTCTCCGTACCCGCGTCGACCTCGAGGCCGTCGGCGACAGTTCGAAGATGCGTGTCGCTCGCCTCGACGAGCGTAGGCACGTCGTACAGGTTCGGGCCGATCACGTCACCGTAGAACGTCGGGAGCGGAAGCGACGGCCCGATCACGTGGAGCAGCCGGAGCGGCGCGCCGTACAAGCCCGCCAGATGCACGGCCCGGTCTACCGCCGCGTCCATGTGGGTCGAGAAGTCGACCGGGACCAAGATGGGCGCCTCGGCATGTGGGGCCGTCCGAGTCGCACTGTTGGGGACGACCAGCACCTCGCACGACGCCTGCCGAACCACCTCCTCGGCCACGCTCCCGGACAAGAGCCTCCCGAGCCCACGCCGTCCGTGCGTGCCCACGACGACGAGCCGCGCGCCGACCTCTTCGGCCTGACGCACGATGGCATCACCCGCGTACTCCGAATGCCGAATGACTCCTTCTGGGTCGACGACGTCGACGGCTTCCGCGCTTCCCAAGGCCGCCTCGGCAAACGCCCGCATCCGCTCACGAAGCATCCCGTCCGGCCCCTCGAGGTCGAACGACGACGGCGACGCGAAGAACAGAGGGTCAGCGTGAAGCAGCAGCAGCGACGTGTGGAACCGCTCGGCCAGGTCCGCCGCCAGGACCAGCGCGGCCTCGGAGCCGTCCGAGAAATCGAGGGCGCAGAGGACGGGACCGGCGGGGTCAGTCGTAGACATGGCGCTAGCGGTTCGGGCCGAGAAGGGTGAAGGGGGCGTCCTCGAGGGTTCCGTCCTCGAACGTCAGGCGGACGACGGCGGGGACCTGTGCGGCCCCTCCGAAGGCCGCGCGCGGGACGGTGATCGCGCCCTCGATGCGGACCTGCCCGCGCGACGCGACCGCGACAGGAGGCGTCGCGCCGATGCGCAATGTCCCGCCCTCGGGCAGCACCAGTTCGGCTCGGAACGAGGCGTCGGTCGCGGTCTGATTGCGCACGCGCAGGCGCAAGCGGTTCGCCACCTGTCCGTCTGCCGTCTCGATAAACGGCTGCCCGACGGCCCGCACCAGGTCAACGTCGTAGGCGTGGCGCGTCGTGAGCGCGATCGTAAACACGGCGGTCACAGCCACCAAGAG
>NZ_JBARYR010000250.1:0-5020 GCF_049648075.1 Rubrivirga sp.
GCCCGTTTTTTGTGACGAGCCTTTCGCGACGCGCGTCCTCGAGGTCGAGCCAGCTTCTCCGTTTGACCTCGGGGGTTCACGTGGCGCCGTTGCATGCGACGGCGTGTGTCCCGCCGAGCAGCGACGCACGACCTCGAGGCCTCGACCGGCCCGTCCTCGAGGACGAGCCCCTCTCCATCCGAGCCCCTCTCCATCCATCGAGGACGGCCCGTGAACGACGACCGGCCATCCCGCCGTATCTTGGCCTCACGGTCGTCATCGGCCTATTCCGGGCTTCGGCCCACCGCCTCGCCCAGGTCCACCTGCCTTGGACCCCGCATCTAGTCTGGCCCTCGCGGCCCAAGTCTCCGACGCACTTCCCGGCCCCGTGGGGCTGGCGGTCCAGGTCGGGACGTTCCTGCTCTTGCTCGCGCTGTCGGCCCTGTTCTCAGGGTCCGAGGTCGCGCTGTTCTCGATCACAGCCGGTGACCGCGAGGCCCTGCGCGAGTCCGCCACGCCGGCGGCCGACCGGGTGGTGTCGCTCTTGGACCGGCCACGACGGCTCCTGGCCGCCGTCTTGCTGCTGAACACCGTCGTCAACGTCGGCGCGGCGATCCTGTCGACCCAGATGATGCTGGCGGCGGCCGTCGCGTTTGGATGGAGCCCGTTCGCGGCTCTCGCGGCCAACGTGATTGGTCTGACGTTCATCTTGCTCGTGACCAGCGAGATCGCGCCGAAGCAGCTCGCGAGCCGGGACCCGGTCCGGTTTGCCGAGGCGGTCTCCCCCTTCCTCGTCCCCGTCGTCCGCGTGGTTACGCCCGTCGCCGACCTGCTCGCCGGCTTGGCGTCGGCCGTCCAGAAACGGTTCCGCCAGGAGACCGACTCTCTGTCGTCGGACGACATCAAGTCGATGGCCGACGTGGGCGAGGCGGACGGCAGCATCGGCGAGCAAGAGCGGGCCCTGATCCACTCGATCGTGGACTTCGGCGAGACGACCGTCCGCGAGGTCATGGTCAGCCGCGTCGACGTCAAGTCGCTGTCCGACGACGCCTCTCTCGGTGAGGCGCTCGACCTGATCCGGGCCAGCGGTCACTCACGGTTCCCCCTGTTCCAGGACCACCTCGACAACGTGCTGGGCGTCGTCTACGCCAAGGACCTGCTGCCCTCCCTCGAGGCCGACCAAACGCCCGACTGGACCGCCATCGCGCGCCGGCCGCTGTTCGTCCCGCCCGGAAAAACGCTGGACGACATGCTGGCCGACTTCCAGCAATCGAGGACGCACATGGCCATCGTGGTCGACGAGTACGGCGGAACGGCGGGGCTCGTCACGTTGGAAGACCTGCTCGAAGAGGTCGTCGGCGAGATCCGCGACGAGCTCGACCGCCCCGAGGACGACGCTCTGGTCGAGTCCCTCGAGGACGGCGCGTTCCGTGCCGAAGCCCGCGTCGACCTCGATGACCTGTCCGACGCGATCGGCATCGAGCTCGACACCGACGAGTTCGACTTCGAGACGCTGGGCGGGCTCATCTTGCACCTTGCCGGGGACATCCCCCAACCGGGCGATCACGTAGAGCACGAGGGGCTGCGGATGCAGGTCGAGACTGTCGAGGGCAACCGCATCCTCAACGTGCGCTTGGAGCCCGTCCTCGAGGACGACCCGCCCGCCCTCGAGGACGGATGACTCGGCTGCTCCTCTTCTTGGCTCTCGTAGGCTGCGCTACCGATTCCGCCCTCGAGGCCGAGAGCCAGACCGACGGCGTCGAGGTCGCCCCAGACTCGACCGCGGACTGGTCCGAGCACTTTGAGGCCGAGGGCTCCGTCGGGACGTTCGTGATGCTGGACGCCGCGACCGGCGTCACGACGCGACACGACCCCGACCGTGCGGCGATGCGCTACACCTTGGCGTCGACCTCGAAGGTGTACAACGGACTCGTCTTCCTCGACCAGGGCGTGGTCACCGATGTGGACTCGATGCTGGCGTGGGACGGCGTCGAGCGGTGGCTGCCGGTCTGGAACCGGGATCACTCGCTGCGCACCGGCACACAGCATTCCGCCGTCTGGCTGTTCCAACGGCTCGCCCTCGAGGTCGGCCGGGACGGCTACCGCGAGGTGTTGGAGCGCGAGCCGTACGGAAACTCGGCCCTCAGCGACACGCTCGAAACGTCGTGGCTGGATGGGACCTGGAAGGCCTCGGCCGATGAGCAGGTGGCGTTCCTCGACCATCTTCGTCGTGGCGACCTCGAGTTCGCACCCGAGCACCAGGCCCTCGTCCGCGAGATGCTACCGACGCTCGTCGAGGGCGGCCAGGTCGGCGCAGCCAACGGTGACCGACGCCTCCGCGGCAAAACCGGTTGGGGTTTCCTCGAGGACGGCTCTGACATCGGGTGGCTCGTGGGCTGGGTCGAGCGTCCCGAAGGCGACGTCGTGTACGCGATGAACGCGCAGGCGGCGCCCGGACACGAGTTCGACGTGGGTCCCGCGCGGCTCCGCATCGTCCGGTCCGTCCTCGAGGACGCGGGCTTCGGCGTCCGCAGCCCGGGCGCCTCGCCGTAGCTTCACGCCTTCACCCCAGGTTTACACGCGCCCGTGCCAGATCCCGCCTCTCCCACTCCCGCCCCGGACCGCGGCGTTTGGTCGTCGAAGCTCGGGTTCGTGCTCGCGGCCAGCGGCTCGGCTATCGGCCTGGGCAACATCGTCTTCTTCGCGTCGAACGCCTACCAGTTCGGCGGCGGCGCGTTCTACGTCCCGTACTTCATCGCGCTCTTCGCGCTCGGCATCCCGGTGATGATCACCGAGTTCAGCCTGGGCACGATGACCGGACGGAGCTTTCCGATGGCGCTCTCGAGCGTGGTCGGTAAGAAAGGTGAGTTCGTGGGGTGGTGGTCGCTCGGCAGCTGCCTCTTCCTGACGATGTACTACGTCGGCATCCTTGGGTGGGCGCTGTGCATGATGGTCGGCGCCATCTTCGGGCTGATGGAGCCCGGCGCGACGGCGCCCTTTGCCCCGTTCGCCGAGCCCAGCGCTGGGCCGAACGCGACGGCCTACTTTTTTGGGATTTTGTCGTCTTGGTGGCCGTTGGTCGCCATCGTCGTGATCTGGGCCATCACGCTCGTCGCTCTCCTTCGAGGGACGGAGACCATCGAGAAGGTGGTTCGCGTGGCGGTTCCGCTGATGTGGCTCTTTATGATCGTCCTGATCATCCGCGGCGTCACGTTGCCGGGCGGGACGGACGGCGTGATGTACCTGTTCACACCAGACCTAGCGGGCATCTCCCAACCCGACGTCTGGAAAGGAGCTTTCAGCCAGATGTTCTTCTCCTTGTCGCTGGGACTCGGGACGATGACGGCCTACGCGAGCTACCTCCCCAAGGACTCTGACCAAGTCACGAACTCGTTCATGGTGAGCTTCCTCAACTGCGGGTTCGAGTACATCGCCGGTATCGCCATCTTCTCGATGCTGTTCGCGTTCTCGCTCAACCCCGTTGGCGGGACCTTGTCGCTGTCGTTCTTCGCCATCCCGCAGGGGATCGCAGCGTTTCCGTTTGCGGTCAAGGTCTTCGGGTTCTCGTTCTTCTTCCTGTTGGTGATGGCCGGCATCACGAGCGCGATCTCGCTCGTCGAGGGCATGGCGTCGGCGATCATCGACAAGCTCGCGATCGACCGGACGAAGGCGCTCGCGATGGTGGCGATACCCGGCATCGTGGGCTCCGTCATTACCACGCTCCCGTTTATCGTCGATCCTGATCTTGGCGGGAACGGGACGATGGGGCTCAGCTTCCTGGACATTCTGGACCACTGGGTCTTCGGGTACAGCATGTTGGCGGTCGGTTTCCTCCAGTGCATCCTGCTGGGCTGGGTGTTCGGTGCGGCCAACCTGCGCGCGTTCGTCAACGAGCACTCGCGGTTTACGCTCGGCGCCTGGTTCGACGTCTTTATCCGGTTCATCATCCCCGCCATCCTGCTGACCGTCATCGTGTGGAACCTGGCCATCGACCTGACGGGCGATACGTTGTACGGCGGCGGCGTACCGCTTGGGTTTGTGGACTGGTTTCCTGTGGTCATCCCGCTCGTCTGGATCGGTGGCACCTTGGGACTCGCGGCCTACTTCACATCACGCGAGACCGCATCCGCCCCGGCCGAGCCCGCCATCGCCACCTTCGAGAGCTAAGCCCATGCGATTCCTTCTGCTCCTCGCTCTCTTGGCGACCTCGGCCGGCGCCCAGGACATCGTCTCCATCACGCCCGAACAGCCCACGCGCGACGAGGCCGTCACAGTCACGTTCAGCGAGCCCGTCGACTCGGTCACGGTGACCTACCGCCCCGGCGCGGTCACGGCCACGAGCGAGACGTTCACGCCGGGCTCCGAGACCTTCGTGTTCTCGCCCTCGAAGGCCGGCGTCGTGTCGGTCTCCGGCGGCGACGCGACCCAAAGCCTGTCCGTCCGCTACCTCGGCACGCCGACCGCGGGGCTCATCGTGATGATCTTGGCCGGTCTCATCCTGTTCGGCGGCGCTGGGATGGCCCTGCGCGCGCTCCTGGCCGACGGCCACCGCATCGAGATCGACCCGACCCTGTTCCCGGACACGTGATCCGCGGGGCGACGTGCCTCGCCATCGCGCTGGCGGCCTCCGTCAGCGCCCAAGTGCAGCCGTCCTCGAGGGCGCAGGGCGTCGTCCTCGAGGTCGGCACCGCGCCCGTATTCGTCCTCGAGGACGAGCGTCTTGCGGCCGCGCCCTCGAGGCCGGACGGGGACGAGTGGATCGCGCGTGACAAAGCGCTCCATTTGGGAGGCTCGTTCCTACTGACGTTGTCGGGCCAGTACCTCCTGACGGACAAGACCTCCCTCGAGGACGGCGACGCGCTTCCGATCGCTGCGGCGTCGGCGCTGGCGCTCGGGCTTCTGAAGGAGGTCGCGGACAGCCAGCGGGACCAGAACCCGCACTTTTGCTGGCGCGACCTCGCGGCCGACGCGGCCGGTGTAGCGCTGGCGGCAGGCGTGATCGCGCTGTAGCGCCTACGAGGGCGATTGGTAGGCCGTGTTC
>NZ_JBARYR010000251.1:0-3142 GCF_049648075.1 Rubrivirga sp.
AGTCGACCCTCGCGGACCGGCTGGTCGGGGCGTTTCGCGACCGGGGCGAGCGCGTGGCCGTCGTGGCCGTCGATCCGTCGAGCCCGTTCACGGGCGGCGCGCTCTTGGGCGACCGCGTTCGTATGCACCGTTGGGCCGACGACGACGACGTGTTCGTGCGGTCGCTCGCCGCGAGGGGCGCGCTCGGCGGATTGTCCGAGGCGACGGAGGCCGCGTGCGACGTCCTCGATGCCGCTGGCTTCGGCGTCGTCATCGTCGAGACGGTTGGCGTGGGGCAAGGCGAGGTGGACGTGGCCCAGGCGACCGACACGACGCTGGTCGTCGTGGTCCCCGAGTCCGGCGACGCGGTCCAGGCCATGAAGGCCGGGCTGATGGAGATCGCCGACGTGTTCTGCGTCAACAAGGCCGACAAGCCCGAGGCCGGCGCGATGGCGAGGGCCCTCCGCGCCATGCTCCACCTACGCGCGCCTGGGTCGTGGCAGCCGCTCGTCGTCAAGACGTCCGCCCTCGAGGACGAGGGCATCGATGGCCTGGTCGCCGCTCTCGAGGAGCACAGGTCCGTCCTCGAGGCCGACTGGGACGGAATCCGCGCCGACCGTCTCCGCCGACGCGTCCGCCGGATCGTCGAGGGCCGGTGGCGCCGTGACTTCTGGGACGCCCGCTCCTCGGCCCTCGAGGACGCCGTCCGCGACCTCGAGCACCGTCAAGCCGGCGACGCCAACGAGTCGCCCGCACCGTACCGCCTAGCCGCTCGCCTCCTCCGGGACGCGTAGCGCGGTGCGTCCTCGAGGACGAGTCAGGAGTCTCCTGCTACCCGACGGTATCTTCGCCCGGCCTTCGCAACGGCTCTCCTCCACCGACTGACTCCCGATGCCCAAAGACCCCGGTAACGAAATCCAAGACCCTCGCGCCGCCGGAGCGGTCTTGAGCGCCGACTCCGGTGCGCAGTGGTTCGGCCACCCTCGAGGCCTGTCGACGCTGTTCTTTACCGAGATGTGGGAGCGGTTCTCCTACTACGGGATGCGCGCCGTGCTCATCCTGTTCATGACCGAGGCCGTCACGGGCGACAACCCGGGCCTGGGCTTCGGGACCGCCGAGTCGGCCGCGATCTACGGGCTGTACACGTTCTTTGTCTACGTCCTGGCCCTCCCCGGCGGCTGGGTCGCGGACAAGCTGTGGGGGCAGCGGAAGTCCGTCTTCGTCGGCGGCTGCATCATCATGGCCGGCCACATCGCGCTCGCCGTCCCGACCGTCGCGACGTTCTTCCTGGGTCTTGGACTGATCGTGATCGGGACCGGCCTGCTCAAGCCGAACGTGAGCGCGATGGTCGGCGACCTCTACCCCGAGGGCGGCGCCCGCCGCGACGCCGGGTTCTCGATCTTCTACATGGGGATCAACTTGGGTTCTGTCCTGGGCGTGACGCTCGTCGGCTGGGTCGGTGAGGGGTACAACTTCCACTGGGGCTTCTCGATCGCGGCGGTCGGGATGCTCCTGGGACTCATCCAATACAAGGTGGGCGGCCGCCACATCGAGCAGGCGGGCAACCTCGAGGCCGACACCGACGCGGCCGGCCTCCGGGCGCGAGGCCAGCGGTTCTACCTCGTCGCGGCGGTCGCGACCGGCGTCGCGCTCCTGGTCGGGTACCTGATGGCGAACGACATGTTGGGGATCTCGATCTCGGAGCTGGCCGCGTACCTCGGCTACGTCGTCGTCGGACTGGCGACGCTCTACTTCGCCTTCCTGTTCGTGGCCGGTGGGCTGACGGAGGTCGAGAAAAAGCGGCTGGGGGTGATCGTCTGGCTGTTCGTCCTGGCGGCCATCTTCTGGAGCGGCTTCGAGCAGGCGGGCTCGTCGCTCAACCTGTTCGCGCGCGACTTCACCGACCGAACGTTCGGGGGCTGGGAGATGCCGGCGTCGCTCCTCCAGAACGTGAACGCGTTCTTTATCATCATCCTGGCGCCGGTCTTCGGCGCCCTGTGGACGTGGCTCGCGCGTCGCAACGCGAACCCTTCGATCCCGCTCAAGTTTGGGCTCGGCCTGCTGGGCCTCGCCGTCGGCTTCCTGGTCCTGGCGTGGGGCGCAGCGAACGCGACCGAGACGGCCAAGGTGGGCATCTCGTGGCTCGTCGTGACCTACTTCTTCCACACCGTCGGCGAGTTGTCGCTGAGCCCGGTCGGTCTGAGCTCGATGACGAAGCTGGCTCCGGCCGGCCGCGTCGGGCAGATGATGGGCGTGTGGTTCATGGCCGCGGCCCTCGGCAACCTGTTCGCAGGACTCGTCGCAGGCGGTTTGGAGGGTCTGCCGCCGGGCGACCTGTTCATGAACGTCGCCAAGACCATCGGCATCGCCGGTCTCGTCGCCGTCGTCGCGAGCCCGTTCGTCAAACGGTTCACGGCCGGCGTCGAGTAGCATGGTCCGGCCTCGAGGTCACGGAACGGCCTCGAGGTTGGGCCACGTGATCCGGCGTCTCGGGCGCGTCTTCGAGGACGGGAACCCTCTTCTCTTCTCGTCCGGCTCGAGTGCCTACCGGTAGCTTCGAGGCCGTCCACCACGCCCCCGATGCTCCACCCTACCGACGTTCCTGTCACCGTCCTGCCCCACGGCCGAGGCCTCGACCTGCCTGCCCGCGCCACGCGGGATGCCGCGGGCCTGGACCTCCGTGCGGCCGTCCCCGAGAGCGAGCCGGTGACGCTGGCCCCCGGCGCCTTCGCGCTCGTCCCGACGGGGATTCAGATCGCGCTGCCCGAGGGGACCGAGGGCCAAGTCCGGCCTCGATCGGGCCTCGCGTTCAAACGCGGCGTGACCGTGTTGAACAGCCCCGGTACGATCGACTCCGGGTACCGCGGTGAGATCGGCGTGCTGCTCATCAACCACGGATCGGAGCCGTTCGAGGTCACGCGCGGCGAGCGGATCGCGCAACTCGTTGTCTCTCGCTATGAGCCGATCCGGTTCGTCGAGGTCGACGCCCTCGAGGACACCGAGCGTGGGGCCGGAGGCTTCGGGTCGACGGGGACGGCGTAGCCGTGCGCGAGCTTCGCGGGTACCGGCTCGAGGGCAGAGACGTGCCGTGTCCGGCTTGTCACTCGACCTCGAGTGAGCTGCTCTACGAGATCGGCGTCGAGGACGCGGCGCAGCACTACGT
>NZ_JBARYR010000252.1:0-4607 GCF_049648075.1 Rubrivirga sp.
GCGCGTCGCCGTCGCCGAAGACGACGAACTCGATGGTGTACGTCGCCGACGTCTCGGGCACGAAGAAGAGGATCTCGCCCTCGTCCGTCTCGACGCCGGACGCCATCTCGTCGCCTACGCCGTTGGCGACATAGATGTCCGGGTCCGAGCCCTCGCCCGACGGCGTTATCGCGACGATCATGTACTCGACGCCGGCCTCGAGGTCGAGCGTGAGCATCACGTCGGACGCGTCGGCCCCGGTGTACGTCGTGATGATCGGCCCGGCGACCGTGATCGCGCCGTCCTCCGCGGTGGGGCCGTTCTGCTGGAAAAAGGACTCGATAGCCGCGGCCCCGCTCTGGGCGTTCGCTGCGACGGAGCACAAGGCGGTAAGGGCGGTCAGAAAGAGTCGGCGCATGGGTCGCGATCGTGGTGTGCGACCAACGTATTCGAGGAGTGGGGGCGGCTGCGTGGATCCCGAGATCCGTTCGTCCGACCTCGAGGGTTCACCGCTCCTCGAGGTCCACCTCTGCACCGGCCGTCCTCGAGGACGGCTCAGTCGCCCTGGAGAATCACGTAGCCGTACGGGACCGGCCGATCGAGGTAGCCACGGCCTTCGGAGTAGACCGTGATCTCGACGGTGTAGGCGGCCGACACCTCGGGCTCGATCGCGACGCCTACGATGCCGTCTTCGGAGCTCATCGTCAGCCCGATGTCGTTGCCCATCCGGTCCGCGACGGTCACGTCCGGGATGAGACCGCTGTTCTCCGGCGTGGCGGCGACCAGCACGTACTCGGCGCCGCCCTCGAGGTCGACGTCGCGCGTCGCGTCGGGTGCACCGGCGTCGGTGTACTCAGCCACAAACGGGCCGGCGACAATGGTCGTCCCGTTCTCCCGGGCGAGAGCGACAAACTCGTTCAGCCGCTCCTGAACCTCGCCGCCGGTGCCAGTCTGAGGTCCGGCGCAGCCGGCGAGCGAGATGAGGGCGAGGTGAGGAGTCCTCACGCTAGCCCGCCTACGGTGCGTCGGGTCTGGATCCGGCGATCCGTTTGAGCGGCCTCCAGCGTCGCTTTTCCGCGCTCTTCCTACGAACCGCTCTCCCGCAGAACGATGAGCCCGTACGCGCGTGGGCCGGAACGCGGCCCCGCGACGCGGACCTCGATGACGTGTGGCCCGGCCTCTCTGGCAGAGACCATCATCATGAAGCCGCCACCATTTACCGTGCCCTCTCCGACGGACCCGCCGCTCGGCCCTATCACGACAACATCTGGGGTGAACCCTGCGTCCGGCCGCGTCATCACGGCCAGCACGTAGCTGGCCCCGGCCTCGAGGTCGAGGCGGTGGACCGTGTCCAGGGCATCCAGGTGCTCGGCGAGGAGAGGTCCCGCGACGATCTCGTTCCCGTTTTCCTGAGCGATGGACACGACCCCTTCCATGATGGCCTGTGTGACCTGGAGGTCCGTCTGGGCGCCCGCCGAAGCGGACAGGGCGAGAGTGGCGACGAAGAGACGGAGCATCGGTCCGGACGGTTGGGAACGCCCAACGTATCCGCCGCCCTCGAGGGCGGGCCTGGATCTCGCGATCCGTTCGAGCGGGCCCTAGCACCCGCCCTCGAGAACAGGCCATCCAGTCGGAGCCCGTCCTCGAGGGCGGAGACTCGGCCCCGAGGGCAGCTTAGTGGCCGCCGGCGAGAGCGAGCGCGCCCGGCTTGTCGTGGACCGCCAAGCGGTCGTGGAGGGACTGGCTGGCGTCGTTGAGGCCGACGACCTCGACCTCGACGCCGCGACGGCGGAACCGGAGAACAGCCCGGTCGATCGCGTCCACGGCCGATCCGTCCCAGACGTGGGCGCGGGACAGGTCGAGGACGACGCGGTCGACGTCCTCCTGGAAGTCGAACGTGTTGAGGAAGCCCTGGACGGTCACGAAGAAGAGCGAGCCCGTCACAGCGTAGGTGTGCGTCCGGCCCAGCGTCCCGTGGCTCTCCTCGACCTCCATGAACGCGTGGTCCGCGACCTGGCGGGCGAAGAACAGCGCGCTCAAGACCACGCCAGCCAGCACGCCAATCGACAGGTCGTGCGTGATGACGACGGCGGCGACGGTCACCAGCATCACGAACGTCTCGGACTTGGGCGACTTGACCATGGCCGGGATCGAGCCCCAGTCGAACGTGCCGATCGACACCATCACCATGACGGCAACGAGAGCGCCCATCGGGATCAGAACGAGCCAGTCCGAGAGAACCAGAATGAAGAAGAGCAAGAACACGCCGGCCGAGAACGTCGACAGCCGGCCTCGGCCGCCGCTCGACACGTTGATGACCGACTGGCCGATCATGGCGCAACCGGCCATTCCGCCAAACATGCCGGAGATGACGTTCGCGATGCCCTGGCCGCGCGCCTCGCGGTTCTTGTCGGAGTCCGTGTCCGTCCGCTCGTCGACGATCTGGGCCGTCAAGAGCGACTCGATCAGGCCGACAAGCGCCAGCGCGAACGAGACCGGGAAGATGATCGACAGCGTCTCCCACGTCAGCGCGACGGCCGGAAGCGAGAAGAGCGGCATCACGGTCGGCAGCTCACCCATGTCGCCGACCGTGTTCAAGCCAAAGCCACCCGACAGCGTCAGGCTCACGGCCGTCAACGCGACGATGGCGACGAGCGGTGACGGGATCGCCGTCGTGATGCGCGGCAGGCCGTAGATGATGGCCAGGCCCGCAGCGACGAACGCGTACATCACCCAGCCCTGGCCTTCGAACTGCGGCAGCTGCGCCATGAAGATCAGGATGGCGAGCGCGTTCACGAACCCGACCATGACGGCTTTCGGAACGAACTTCATCGCCCGGCCCAGCTTGAAGGCGCCGAACGCGAACTGGATGATCCCGGTCAGGATCGTCGCGGCGAACAAGTACTCTAGGCCGTGGTCACGGACCAGCGTAATCATCAACAGCGCCATCGCACCCGTCGCGGCCGAGATCATGCCCGGCCGCCCCCCCACGAACGACGTGGTCACGGCGATCACGAACGACGCGTAGAGCCCCACCTTGGGGTCGACGCCGGCGATGATGGAGAACGCGATGGCCTCGGGGATCAAGGCGAGCGCGACGACGACGCCGGCGAGCAGGTCGGCGCGGACGTTCCCGAACCACTCCTGGCGGAGCGTGGCGGGATCGAAGGAGGCGGGGAGTCGGAGAGTCAAGCGTCGGGAGGTCAGCAAACAAAAAGGACCCGCGCACCGGGCGCGGGTCCAGAAGCCAGGCATCAACCGTGCCGGGCGATTCAAAAGTACGGATTCGCATCCCGGTCCTCGGCCTCGAGGGCGGTCTTCTCCCAGCCTCTGCGGCGGAAGCCCTTCCACGTAACGGTCTCTTCATCTTCGCCCTCGAGGCCGGACCGGCCACGGCCCGCACCGAAGGCCGACCGTCCTCGAGGGCGGACCCCGGCGTCCGGCGAACCTCCCTCCGGTCACTCGGCCTCGAGGGCGCAGCTCGGCCTCAGGGCTCGCCCCCTTCGCGGGCGGGCCGGACCCTCGAGGACGCACTGGAGTGCCCAGACTCCACTCCTCCACCGCCGTGCCTGACGTCCTTCCGCCCCACGCCTTCCGACGCGCCGACGAGTCGCCGGACGCCCAGTTCTACGCCACTCCGCGTCTGGTCCACCACATCGACGACGGTGCGCAGGCCGCTGTGACGGCGCTCTACCGCGACCTCGTCCCGGCCGGCGCCGACGTCTTGGACCTGATGTCGAGCTGGGTCAGCCACCTCCCGCCCGGCCTCGAGGCCGGGCGCGTGGCCGGGATCGGGATGAACGCCGATGAGCTGGCGGCCAACCCGCGGCTGACGGAGTGGACGGTTCAGAGCCTGAACGACGATCCCGCGCTGGGCTTCGAGGACAGCGCCTTTGGCGCGGCGCTGTGTTGCGTCTCGGTCCAGTACCTCACGCGCCCCGTCGAGGTGTTCGCGGAGGTCGGTCGCGTCCTCGAGGACGGCGCGCCGTTCGTGGTCACGTTCTCGAACCGGTGCTTTCCGACCAAGGCCGTCGCCGCGTGGCGGGCGTTGGACGACGAAGGGCACGCGGCACTCGTGGCGCACTACTTCGAGGCGAGCGGGGCGTTCGGCCCGGCCGAGGTACACATCCACCGTCCGCCGCTCGGGGATCCGCTGATCGGCGTCGTGGCGCGGGCGGCCTCGAGGGCGTGACGGGTCGGACTCAGTCCACGCCGAGCGCCTTGTGCGTCTGCACCGACACCCGCCACCGCGGGTCTCGAAAGCATAGATCGAGGGCCAGCCGCGTGGCCTCCGCGAGCCTCGGCCCATCCTCCGGCTGGAGCCACAGGTAGCGCCGCCCGTCCGGCTGCTCCCGCACGGCGGCCTCGAGGACGGGATACGCCTCGGGCCGGTAGTCCGGGACGACCAGTTTGAGTTCATCCGCCACCTCGAGGGCGAGCCTCGACTCGGGCAGCTTGGGGCTGCACACGATCCAATCGGCACGCGCGCCGTCGCCGAACGCGTCCCCCAGCGCGACCGTCCCGTTCGTTTCGACGGCGACCCAGAAGCCGTGCGCGTGGAGCGCGTCGACGAGCGCGCTGTCGGCCTGGAGCAGAGGCTCGCCGCCGGTCAGCACGCAGAACCGGAC